>CAMTZV010000311.1 GCA_947086625.1 uncultured bacterium
GCCGGAGAGCGGGGCGCACATGATGTTGCGGGGGTAATCGCCGCCGCAGCCGATGATGACGATGCCGTGATCCAACGCTTCCTCCATGAGCGGATAGAGTACATCCGGCTTTAAGTCGTGGAGCTGGATCGTCTGGCAGGTTGTAAAATGCAGGCGGGGAACGTCGTATTTTCGCAGCATGTCCGCAATGGCGGAAAGCCGTGCCTTTGGGATGCGCCCCGCAGGGGTGCGCAGGCGCAGCATGTTTTCCCTGCCGCTTCTCTGGGCGTAGCTGCCAAAGTAGCCGGAGTAGCTCTTGTAGCCGGGCTTGTCCAGCTCGCCTGCATAAAATGCGTCTGTTTTCCGGTAAAACGCGGGAAGCCGGCGCTTCCATTCGTTGATGGTTGTCTTGTCCATATGCATACCTCGTTTTTTTACCTATAGTTATTTGCAGAATTTTAATTTTCTTTCGTCTAAAAAGTAAGGTATGGAAAATATACTGTATAGAAGACATGCATGGGAGCAAGCGGCGCTTAAGCGTCCGGCAGCACCTGCGGCGGCGTCATCCGGCGCAAAGCATCCGTGAAGTCCTGCATCTGCGAGGTGAAGGCGCGGCACTGGTTATAGCAGAGATAAAAATAGCGCTTCATCGAGAATCCTTCGACGGGGCAGACGACGATATCACCCTTTTCCACATACTCCTGTACGCAGCGCTCGGAGAGCACGCCAAGCCCGAGGTTGTGGCGCACGGCGTCGACGATGGCGCAGCGGCTGACGCACTCCCATTTTGTGACAAACGGGATGTGGTGGGTCAGCATGAGATTTTCAAAGATGGCGCGCGTGCTGCTGCCCCGCTCGCGCATGATAAAGTTCTGGTGGCGCAGCTTGTCGATCGTGATGGGGGCGCCGTCGGCAAACGGGTGCTTCCTGCCGCAGATAATGCACAGGTTATCCTCAAGCACCGGCTCCGCCAATATTTCCTGACGGACGATGATGCCCTCCACCAGGGCGATATCCAGCTCGTTGTGGATGAGCCGGTGCTCAATGAGCTTCGTGCCCTCGACAAACACCGTCGCGTCGATGTCGGGATAGCGCTCGAGGAGTGTCTCGATCAGGGCGCCCATCAGGGTGTTGCCGATCGTGAGCGTTGCGCCGACGCGCAAAGGCCGCAGGGAGCGGATGTTTTTCATGGACTGCTCGAGATGCTCGTGGCCGGCAACGATTTCGCGCGCGAGATCTAAAAGCAGCAGCCCCGCGGGTGTGATCTTAAGCTCCGGGGAGACGCGCTCAAAAAATTTTGCGTGGTATTCCTTCTCCAGATCCGAGATGATCTGGCTCACGGTCGGCTGTGAGATATAGAGCTGCTTTGCCGCCTCACTCATTTTTCGGTATTCCGCGACGGCGATAAAGGTTCGAAGCTGTTTTAAGGTTGCCATGGCATTCCTCCGGAGTGTAACGTATCATATAGGTAAAAACCTATGTCCCAGTTCATATTTTACTATTTTACCTTTAATTCGACAAGTGTTAAAATAAATTAATAATGAGATTCAGGAGGTGCGTGATGAAGGTATTGGTACTTGGCGGTGTCGCAGCGGGGACAAAGATTGCGGCAAAACTGATGCGGGAGGATCGCGGCAGCGAGGTGATCGTGCTGAACAAGGGAAAGGACATTTCCTATGCGGGCTGCGGGCTTCCCTATTACGTCGGTCATGTCATCGAGAACCGGGAGGAGCTGATCGTGAATACGCCCGAGAAGTATTCGAAGCTGACCGGCGTGAAGGTGATGACTGAGACGGAGGCGACAAAGGTTGACCCGGAGGCAAAGAAGGTCACGGCGAAGGATCTGAAAACGGGGGAGGAGAAGGAGTACGCTTACGACAAGCTTGTGATCTCCGTGGGTGCAAGCCCCGTGAAGCCGCCGATCGACGGCTGTGAGCTGGAGAACGTGTGCGGACGCCGGACGACGCGATCCGGCTGCGCGACGTCGTGGACGCGGGAAGCGTAAAAAAGGCGGTCGTAGTCGGAGCGGGCTATATCGGGCTGGAGATTGCGGAGAACTTAAAGCTGCAGGGCATCCGCCCGTTCGTGCTGGACATGGCAGAGCACGCACTTCCGGGCTTTGACGCGGAGATGGCGGAGTACGTGGAAGGAAAGCTGCAGGAGAGCGGCATTCCGGTTGTGACAGGCGTTGCCGTGACCGGCATCGAGGGCGTGGAGAAGTTGCTCTCGAGCAAGCGCGCTTACAAGGCGGATCTGGTTGTCTTAAGCGCCGGCATCCGTCCGAACACCGCGTTTCTCGAGGGAACCGGTCTTGAGATGTTCAAGGGCACGATTGTGACAAACGAGCTTGGCGAGACAAACCTGCCCGATATCTACGCGGCGGGCGACTGCGCGATGATCCATAATGCGCTGACCGGAAAGCCGGCATGGTCGCCGATGGGCTCCACGGCAAACATCGCCGGACGTCTGATCGCGCAGAACATGATGGGCGCGGGGCTTGGCTACCGCGGCGCGCTCGGCACGGCTGTGTGCAAATTACCCGGAATCAACGTGGGAAGAACCGGACTGACCGAGGCGCAGGCGAAAGCGGAGGGCTTTGACCCCGTGAGCGTCGTTACGGTTGTGGACGACAAGGCGCACTATTTCCCGGGCGCGGGTACGTTTACGATCAAGATGATCGCGGATAAGGAAAGCTTGCGGCTTTTAGGCGTGCAGGTGATCGGAGCGGGCGCGGTCGACAAGGTTGTGGACATCGCCGTGACGGGCATTATGCTAAAGGGTATGCTGCCCCAGCTTGCGGATATGGATCTGGCCTATGCGCCGCCGTTCTCCACCGCCATCCATCCGTTTGAGCACACCTTAAACGTGCTGATGAACAAGATCAACGGCAAGTTCGAGACGTTTACCCCGGCGGAGTATGCCGCGGGCGCGGCAGAGGGCTATAAGGTTGTGGACGGATGCCTTGCACCCTCGATTGAGGGAGCGCCGTATGTGGAGCTGACGACGGTGGAAGGCCCCGTCGACGGGCTTGACCCGGAGGAAAAGCTGCTTCTTGTGTGCAACAAGGGCAAGCGTGCGTATCTCTTGCAGAACCGCCTGAAATTTTACGGCTACAAGCATACAAGGGTGCTCGAGGGCGGTATTTCGTTTAACGACGTAGAAGCATAAAAAAGGAAAAAGGGAGGAATTATTTATGGGATGTACAATTAAGCCCGATGAGATCAAAAGGGTAAAGGCGTTAGGCTTTCTGAACAACAAGGGAACGGATCTGTTCAACGGCCGCATTATTACCGTGAACGGCAAGATCACGGCAGAGCAGGCAAAGGTGATTGCCGAGGCGGCGGAGAAGTACGGCAACGGGGACGTGGAGTTTACGACGCGCCTCACCGTCGAGGTGCGGGGCATCCACTTTGACAATATCGAGCCGTTCCGCGAGTACATTGCAAAGGCGGGGCTTGAGACCGGAGGAACGGGCTCTTTGGTGCGCCCGGTCGTAGCGTGCAAGGGCACGACGTGCCAGTACGGGCTTTACGATACGTTTGCGCTCTCCGAGAAGATTCACCAGCGCTTCTACAAGGGCTACCGCACCGTGCGCCTTCCGCACAAGTTTAAGATCGCGAC
>CAMTZV010000312.1 GCA_947086625.1 uncultured bacterium
AAACGGCTCCGTATCCTTTTTATAGTATAACACAATGTGTCAGATTTATCTACAGAAATTTGAAATCGTGTACCAGCTCAAAATCGATCGTGCGCATCAGCTCATCCGTATTCGCCACGACTACCTCCACGGTCTGCCCCAGCTTGTAGCTTTTCCCGCTGACCTCGCCCACCAGCTCACAGGAATCCTCCACAAAATGGTAAAAATCGTCCTTCAATGCCGTCACGTGGACCATGCCCTCGATCGTATCCGGCAGCTCCACGTACATGCCCCACGCCGTCACCGACGAGATCACACCGGTAAACGTCTCGCCGATGTGCCTTGTCATGTACTGCACCTTTTTCAGCTTCACGGTCTCCCGCTCAGCCTCCTCCGCACGCCGCTCGCGCTCACTTGACTGCTTTGCCACCTCCGGCAGGATTTTTTCATAGTGCTCCTTGCGCGACTCATCCATGCGCCCGCGCAGGCGCTCCTTGATGAGCCGGTGGATCTGCAGATCGGGATAACGGCGGATCGGCGATGTGAAATGACAGTAATATTTCGCCGCCAGGCCAAAATGCCCTGTGCAATCCACCGTGTATTTCGCCTGCTTCATCGAGCGCAGCGTCAGACGGCTGATGAGCGCCTCCTGCGGTGTGTCCGCGACCTTCTCCAACAGCTTTTGCAGCTCCTTTGGATGCATTTCATCGCCGTCGGTATGGAGATTGTAGCCAAAATTATGAATAAACGCAGCCAGCTTTTTGATCCGGTCGGGATCCGGCTCCTCGTGCGTCCGGTACACAAACGGAAGCTCCTGCCAGAAATTATCCTCTGCCACCGTCTCGTTTGCGATCAGCATAAAATCCTCGATGAGATCCGTGGCGACGTTTCGCTCATACGGACGGATCTCGGTCGGAAATCCCGTCTCGTCCAGAATCACCTTTGTCTCGGGAAAATCAAAATCGATGCTGCCCCGTTTTTTGCGCTTACTCCGCAGAAGGGCCGCCAGCTCCTCCATCCGGCGAAACATCGGAACAAGCGTCTCATAGCGCGCCGTCTCCTCCTCATCGCCAAGCGCGAGGATCTTATTGACACTCGTGTAGCTCATGCGCGCGTCCACGTTGATGACCGTCTCCGCGATCTGATAGTCGATGACCTCACCCTTTTTGTTGATGAGCATAATACAGCTAAGCGCGAGACGATCCTCCCCCGCGTTCAGCGAGCAGATTCCGTTGGAGAGCGTGTGCGGCAGCATCGGAATGACGCGGTCGACCAGATACACACTCGTCCCGCGCTCCAGCGCCTCCGTATCCAGCGCCGAGCGCTCCTGCACATAGTTCGACACGTCCGCGATGTGAACGCCCAGCCGGTAATTTTCACCCTCCATCACAAGCGAAACCGCGTCGTCCAGATCCTTTGCGTCCTCGCCGTCAATCGTCACCATCTGCACGCCGCGCAGATCAAGACGGCCCGCCATGTCCGCCTCACTCACAGGCTTTGCGACCCGCAGCGCCTGATTTAACACCTTTTCCGGAAACTCGATCGGCAGCTCGAAATCCTTCGCAATCGAGAGAATGTCCGTGCCCGGGTCATTGATGTGGCCAAGGATTTCTACCACGCGTCCCTCCGGCTTTTTGCCGTCGCCGCCAAACTCCGTGAGCTCTACGACGACCTTATGCCCTGCCACCGCGCCCATCGAGTGCTCCTGCGCCACAAAAATGTCCTGCCCGAAGCGCGCGTTGTCCGGCACGACAAAACCAAATGTTTTGCTCGCCTCATACGTCCCGACGACGTGCGTTTTCCCGTGGGCGAGGATCTCCGTGATCGTTCCCTCCCTGCGCTTTCCCTCGGGACTCGCGGTAATTCGCACCTTTACCGTGTCGCCGTGGACAGCGCCGCCGCGGTCGTCCTTCCCGATAAAGATATCCTCGCCGCCGTCATCCGGGCGCACAAAGCCAAAGCCCCGCGCGTTGCTCTCAAACACGCCTGTGACCACATGCCGCCTGGCCTTCGCGTATTTTCCTTTTTTGGAGACCTCGATCTTTCCCTCCGCAAGCAGCGCATCCAAAACCTCCTGCAGCTCGCCGCGCATCGTCTTTGGGATGTCGAGCAAAATCGCGATCTCCTTCACCTTCATCGGCACGTAGAGCTCGTCGCACATCAACGCATAGATCGTACGCTTTCGTTGTTCAAATTTACCCATAGCCCCTCCTTGTCTCGTGCAGGTGCCCGCGCATAAAACGTAAAAAAGGACTGTCCTCTGACAGTCCCCTGAATCCTAAGCAAAGCTTCCGATATTCAGCACGCAGGAAAGGATCATAAACACGATAACCAGAATCCTCGTAACCTTCACCAGCATACCCTCCATGGAACGTCCCTTATTCTTGCTCCAATAGGTATCGGATGATCCTGCGATCGCCCCAAGTCCGTTCGACTTGCCCTCCTGCATCAGAATCAAAACTGTCAATGCGATACATATCAAAACTAACGCAACCGTTACTATTGTTCTCAAAGCCGCCACAATTTACACCTCCTGTTTCTCATTCTCGTTTTAGTTCTCACTCATAACTTTTTAAAGTATAGCATAGTTGATTTTTGATTTCAACCGTTATTTTTAAAAATTGCGCCTTCTATGGAAATGGAATTTTTACAGATCCCGGTTGAAAAATATCCCGCACAGCGTATAATATATAGTAAGTAATCCCTTTTATTTGCAGCGAAAGAAAGGATGAAAAAATGGCAACCCTGTCACTGGAAGAAAAAAGGAAAAAGGTACAGGACTTACGGCCGATCGACGACGTTTTCTTCGAGGTACTGGCAGACGACACAGACTTTTGTCAGGAAATCCTGCGGGTCATCCTTGAAGATGAAAATCTCACGGTAACGGACGTGATCGTACAGAGCAGCAGCCGGAACCTCTACGGGCGTTCCGTTCGTCTGGACGCCTTGTGTACGCTCGGGAACGGCAAAAAGGCAAATATTGAAGTTCAGCGCTTTCACAACGACGATCACGCAAAACGTGTGCGCTTTAACGCTTCCGTTATCACGGCAAAGGAATCACAGACAGGAACCGCCTTTGAGGATAGCCCGGAGCTGTATGTCGTCTACATCTCGGAATTTGACATCTGGGGAAAAGGCTTTACGACGTACCACATCGACAACGTTATCCGTGAGACCGGGGAGGCGGTTGACGACGGGCTGAAACGGGTATTTGTGAACACGGTCGTCAACGACGGAACGGATATCGCAAGCCTCATGTCATGCTTCACACAAAAAATAGTTGAAAGCTCAAAATTCCCGGTATTCACCAGACGGATGCGAAAGCTTAAGGAAGAAGAAGGAGGTGTCACGGCTGTGTGTGACGTAATGAAAAAATATGAACAGATCGCCCGCTCGGAAGGACACGCAGAAGGGCACGCAGAAGGCCATGCAGAAGGTCGTGCGGAGGAACGCCGTAACACGATTTGCAAAATGCTCTCAAGGGGTAAAACACCGGAAGAGATCGCGGATTTCTGCGGCTATGACATTGCCGAGATTAAGGCTGTGGAAGATACCCTGTGCACAACGGTATCGTGACGGCAACAGGACAAAAAAAGGCAATGCCATAACCGTTTCCAAAA
>CAMTZV010000313.1 GCA_947086625.1 uncultured bacterium
AATACAGCCGTGCGCATCAGGCATTGATCGAGGGTGCAGACCTGGTGCTCATGCTCCCGGTGTACGCCTCCACCTCGAGCGCCGAGGGCTTTGCCCGGGCCGGGATCGCCGCGCTTCTGACGACAGGCGTCGTCGATTCCGTCAGCTTTGGCTGCGAGGACACGTCCGTCTGCTGTGCGCATTACCGCAGCCTCGCAAAAAAACTCGCCTGGGAAAGCGAGTCCTTTCAAAAAGCGCTGCTCGAAAAGCTTTCCTGCGGCAAATCCTACGCCAGCGCGCGCAGCGACGTCATTCAAAGCTTTGAAGCCGGCGCGATCGACACATCCCTGCTGCGAAAGCCCAACAACCTGCTCGCCTTTGAATATCTGCGCGCCATGGAGCGCGCAGGGTGCGAGATGGACATCTATCCGGTCAGGCGGATCGGCAGCTATCACGGCACGGAGCTTACGGATTCCCCGGAGACGGCCTGCGCAAGCGCCTGCCGCCGCGTCCTGCTCTCCGATCCCCCCGGGGAGCTTCAGATGCTTGCGGACGCCAGACAGATCCCGCCCGAGGCGTGCCGCCTTCTGGCAGACTACGCAAATGACTACGATTATCTCGACGAGGACGACTTCTCCCACATGCTGCACTACGCACTCCTGCTTCACAGGGCGGAAGGCTACCGTCAGTATTACGACTGCGGCGGCGATCTCTCCGCCCGCATCGCGGGAAAGCTCCCCGCCTATGAGCGCTTTTCGCAGTTTTGCGACGTGCTGAAAAACAAGAGCGTCACGCGCACGCGCATCGCACGCACCCTGACGCACATCCTGCTCGGGCTGCCCGCGCAGATGCCTGCGCCGCTCTTGCGGGATCACAGGCTGCCCTACCTTCGGGTGCTGGGCTTTCGGACGTCCGCCCTGCCGCTTCTCCATGAGCTCAAGCAGCGTGCTGCGGCGCCGCTCATCACACGCCCCGCGCAGGCAAGGCGGCTGCTTCGTCCGGACGGGCGCGCCTATTTTGCGCAGGATCTGCTCGCCTCAGACATTTACCGCAGCGCACTTTTGCACAAATGCGGCAAATGCTTTGAAAACGACTGCCGCAGAAAGATCACCATCGTCTAAATGATACGAAATTGGAGGTGCCATATGGCCGGTTCAACCTACGGAAAATTATTCTCCATCACAACCTGGGGCGAGTCCCACGGAGCGGGCATCGGTGTCGTTGTCGACGGCTGCCCCGCCGGACTGCCTCTTGACACAGCCGATATTCAGGCCTACCTGAACAGGCGAAAGCCCGGACAGTCCAGATATGCGACACAGCGCAAGGAGCCGGACACGGTCGCGCTGCTCTCCGGCGTCTTCGAGGGAAAGACGACCGGAACGCCGATCTCGCTCGCCGTATACAACAAGGATCACCACTCCCTCGACTACCGCGACATCGCCTCCTACTATCGCCCGGGACACGCGGACTACACCTTTGATGAAAAATACGGCTTTCGCGATTACCGCGGCGGCGGGCGCTCCTCCGGGCGCGAGACGATCGGCCGCGTGGCCGCCGGCGCCATCGCTGCGAAGCTTCTGCATGAGCTTGGCATCGAGCTCCACGCCTACGCCACCGCCATCGGTCCCGTCCAGATCGACCGGGCCGCCTTTGATCTTTCGGAGTCCCTGCGAAACGCCGTCGGCATGCCCGACGCACGGGCGGCAAAAGCGGCGCAGGCCCATCTGGAGCAATGCATGAAACAGCAGGACTCCTGCGGCGGCATCATAGAGTGCACGATCACCGGAATGCCGGCCGGGATCGGCGAGCCCGTCTTTGACAAGCTCGACGCAAACCTCGCCAAAGCGATGCTCTCCATCGGCAGCGTCAAGGGCTTTGAGATCGGCGACGGATTTGCCGCGGCAGCCGCCTGCGGCAGCGAAAACAACGACGCGTTCACGATCAAAGACGGCGCGGTCACAAAGCGCACCAACCATGCGGGCGGAACGCTCGGCGGCATCAGCGACGGCTCCCCCGTCGTCTTCCGCGTCGCCGTAAAGCCCACTCCCTCCATCAGCAGGGCACAGGCGACCGTGGATAAGGCCGGCCACAAGATCGACGTATCCATCAAAGGCCGCCACGATCCGATCATTGTCCCCCGCGCGATCGTCGTTGTCGAGACGATGGCCGCAATCACCGTGCTCGATCTGCTGCTCGGGAACATGAGTGCCCGGCTCGATCGGATCCGGGACTTTTACCGATGACCCGGGCAACGCTTTTTATCGGGAGAAACGATTGAGAGAAAGCGCGCGAAACATGAGCGAAAAAATCGCCGGACTTTTTCAGTCCGACGATTTTTTGTCTGCCTGTATACCTCCGGTCGATGCGATCCGTTCAGTCCAGATCCTGCCTTGCCTTTGCCTCCAGGATCGCCTGATTGAGCTGCAGCATCTTCGCGTCCATCATGGAGACGATCTCCGAGCACTCCTTTAAGTCGCGGCTGATGTAATCCGGGGCGTTTCCCTCGAATTTGTAATAGATCTTGTGCTCGAGGCTTGCCCAGAAATCCATCGCGATCGTGCGGATCTGCACCTCCACCTTTGTGTCCACCACGCGGTCCGACAGAAAGATCGGCACGGAGACGAGCATGTGGTAGCTCTTGTAGCCGCTCTCCTTCGGGTGATGAATGTAATCCTTGATCGAGAGCACGGTCAGGTCGTTCTGCTTTCCGATCATCTCCGCCATGCGGTAGATATCCGACGTGAAGGAGCAGACGATCCGGATACCCGCAATATCGTTGATGTAGCGCACCATGTTTTCAAGGCTCGTATCGTGCCCGTTCCGCTTCAGCTTTTTACAGATGCTCTCCGGCGATTTGATGCGGGACTTGATGTACTCTATGGGGTTATACCTGTGGATATGTACAAATTCGTCGTTCAGGATCTCAAGCTTCGTACCGACCTCCTTTAAGGCCGAATTATATAAAAATATGAGAGTCTCCCAGCTCTCCGCATTGTCCTGAAAAACCTCTGCTGCCTGCATTGCCTGTTCCTCGTTTCTATTTTGGATTTCATCATTTATTATATCACCTGTTGTGCATTTTGTACACATTTTCGAGCAAAAATAAAAAATTTTGGCAATTTTCTACAACCCTCGCTCAATCCTCCTCAATCACGTGGATCTCCAGATAATCAAAGTCGATCTCCTCCACAAAACAGTCTTTCGTGAAACGCGCTTTCGCGTGGCGTTTAAAATCCGCGACCGTGACGTCGAGCCAGATCGGCTTGCCAAGGTCAAATGCGAGGCACACCTCATCCAGCCCGCGGAAGATCTTGTGCGTGCGCGTGTCGTCCGAATATTCCTCATACATGTAGTCCTTCAGCAAATGATTGTCCCTTATCATTTTAAACCAGATACGCATAAACTCTTCCTTTCCGTCGTCTGTCCCCGCGTAAGCGCCCTGCGCTGCCGATACGCCTCGTACATAAAGATCCCGGCGGCGACACCCGCATTCAGGCTTTCCAGCCGCCCCTCCATCGGGATTTTCACAAGCGTGTCCGCACACGCCGCCGTCTCCTCCGCAAGCCCGTTTCCCTCATTGCCGATTAAAAATGCGCTGGGATGCGTATAATCCGGCTCG
>CAMTZV010000314.1 GCA_947086625.1 uncultured bacterium
CGCTCCGCTCATCGACTGTGAGACGTGCTCATTCATGCAAGCATGATTCGCACATTTCCTCGACGATGGCTGAACTGATATGTAATGACTTTTGTCAATAGGTAAATTGAGTCACCACAAACTTTTTTATTTATTTTTTTCGGAAGGCACCCAGAAAGAGCCTCGGCGTATCAGTTCCTGGCATTGGCCACTCTGATATACGTGGATTGGTTACCTACAGGTCAATGGTCCGCCGTGAGCCCTGTTACCGTAATAGAAAGACGGGACCAGATTGATTCTTGATAAATATGCTGGTTATGCTATACTGTAGATAAGAAACTGGCATACAGGTGCATAAAATTCTATTTGCAGGAGGAAGAGGCTTTGTTAGCACTGGCAGGAACAATACAGGGAAATACAGTTATTATTGAAAATGACAGCATCACTAATTATGATGGAAAAGAGGTAATCCTGACCATCCTTGACCATCCGTATAAACAAAGCAGGAAAAAAATCGACTGGGACAAATACGGCGTGGAAACAGAACGCGGAAGACATGTTGAAGCGTATATGGAGGAAATAAGGAGCAATGACAGGAATTAAACGTATTTATATAGATACATCCCCTTATATCTATTACCTTGAAAAGAATCCCCAGTACGTGGATAAGGTAAAATCCTTTTTTATGAGCCATTATGATTCCGGCACAGAATTTGTAACGTCAACAATTACCATTGCGGAATACGCCATTGTCCCGTACCGGGAAAATAACAGAAAACTTCTGGACGATTTTGATATGCTCTTAGAAGACACAGAGACAGATATCCTTGATATAACCAGACCAATAGCAAAAAAAGCTGCCGAAATCCGTGCGCTCCATCATAAATTCAAGGCGATGGATGCATTGCAGCTCGCATCTGCGGTACTAAGCGGTTGCGACGTGTTCCTTACGAATGACAGACAGCTTCGGCAATTCCGGGAACTGAATGTTATAACAATGGATGATTTATAAGAAAACGCCATGTCAAAAACAGCACACCAGATACAGAGCCTTTCTGCCCTGTATCTGGAGCTTTTTTTGAACAATCTTCTGGTTACTAATAATTCTCGACTATTCATTTGCAAAGCAAATTAATAATTGACGATCTTCCCAAAGTCAGCCTTCAGGCTCGCGCCGCCTACCAGGCCGCCGTCGATGTCGGGCTGTGCGAACAGCTCTGCTGCGTTGCCTGCATTTACGGATCCGCCGTACTGAATACGAACTGCGTCAGCGGTCGCTGCGTCATACATCTCAGCGATGCAGTCGCGGATGCCTTTGCAGACCTCCTGTGCCTGCTCGGTCGTCGCGGTCTTTCCGGTTCCGATCGCCCAGATCGGCTCGTAAGCGATGACCATGCTCTTTACCTGATCAGCCGTGATGCCAACCAGATCGGACTTGATCTGGAAGCGGATCCAGTCCATCGTCACGCCCATCTCCCGCTGCTCTAAGCTCTCGCCGCAGCAGAGGATCGGGGTTAAGCCTGCCTCGAAGGCCTTCTTTACCTTCTTGTTCAGTAACGCGTCGTCCTCCTTGAAGTAGTCGCGGCGCTCGGAATGTCCGATGATGACATATTTTACGCCTGCGTCTACGAGCATCGCCGCTGCGATCTCGCCGGTGTAAGCGCCCTTCTCCTCAAAATACATGTTCTCTGCGCCAACCTCTACGTTCGTTCCCTTTACCGCCTCGACAACCGGAACGATGTCGATCGCGGGTACGCAGTATACAACATCCACGCTGTCAGACTTAACCAGATCCTTTAAGTCTGCGCATAACTTTACCGCCTCGCTGGGAGTCATGTTCATCTTCCAGTTTCCGGCTACGATTTTACGTCTTGCCATTTTGTTTTTCCTCCATAAAAATAGAATAATTTTCCGCATCACGCCGACAGAGATCAGATATTTCTGCCAAAGACACGCTTCCGCTTGATTTCAAACGCAACGGTGCTAAGCTCGAAAACACCTCGCCAAGCACCGGCGTTTTCAAACAGTCTTTGTTCAGAAACATCTGTCCCTGCCGGCTGGTTATCTCTCACAAATTTACGCAGATCGACTCGAAATTCTTCATCTTCGGCTCGCACTCGCTAAGAAATTATTTATCGTCCGCTGCCGCTACGCCCGGGAGTGACTTGCCCTCCAGGAACTCCAGGGAAGCGCCGCCGCCGGTTGAGATGTGGCTCATCTTGTCCGCGAAGCCAAGCTGGTTGACAGCCGCTGCGGAGTCGCCGCCGCCGATAATCGTCGTCGCGTCGGTCTCTGCCAGCGCCTTTGCAACCGCGATCGTGCCCTTTGCGAGCGTCGGATTCTCGA
This sequence comes from uncultured bacterium, assembly GCA_947086625.1. GTDB lineage: Bacteria > Bacillota > Clostridia > Lachnospirales > Lachnospiraceae > W0P33-017. Next base: position 2,326 of record CAMTZV010000314.1, read on the forward strand.
ATACGCCCATCGGCCCGTTCCAGACAACGGTCTTGGCGCTCTTTACGGCCTCCGCATACAGCTCCGCCGTCTTCGGCCCGATGTCAAGGCCCTCCATGTCGGCGGGAATCTTGTCTGCGTCAACGACAGATACCTCGATCGGCCCGTCGATCGGATCCGGGAAGCCTGCCGCGATCGTCGTGTCGATCGGGAGCAGCAGCTTCTTGCCGGCCTTGTCAGCCTTCTCCATCATCTCCTTGCAGTAATCGATCTTCTCGTCGTCCACGAGCGACTTTCCGATCTCATAGCCCTTTGCCTTTAAGAAGGTAAACGCCATGCCGCCGCCGATGATGAGCGTGTCGCACTTCTCGATCAGGTTGTTGATGACGTTGAGCTTGTCGGCAACCTTCGCGCCGCCAAGAATTGCAACGAACGGGCGAACCGGATTCTCAACCGCGTTTCCGAGGAAGTCGATCTCCTTCTGCATTAAGTATCCGACTGCGCACTCGCCGCCCTTTGCGCGCACCACATCGGTCACGCCCGCAACGCTTGCATGTGCCCTGTGGGAAGAACCGAATGCGTCGCACACGTAAACGTCGCACAGGTCAGCCAGCTCCTTGGAGAACTCCTCGCCGTTTTTCGTCTCCTCTTTGCCGCGGAAGCGGGTGTTCTGTAATAATACAACCTCGCCCTCCTTCATCGCGTTCACCGCCGCGGTCGCAGCCTCGCCGGTCACATTGTAATCGGAGACAAAGTTTACGCTCATTCCGAGCTTCTCGGAGAGACGCTCAGCGACGGGCGCTAACGACTCGCCCTCGTTGGGGCCGTTCTTTACCTTGCCCAGATGCGAGCAGAGGATCACCTTGCCGCCGTCCTTCAACAGCTTCTGGATCGTCGGGAGCGCCGCAACGATACGGGTCTCGTCCGTGATCTTGCCCTCCTTTAAGGGCACGTTGAAATCGCAGCGCACGAGCACGCGCTTGCCGGCTACGTTGATGTCGTCAACAGATTTCTTGTTTAATCCCATGATGAAAAACCTCCATATAAGATGTAAAAATTAAGAGATTGAAAAAGGATCCGGCCCATATTCAAACTGACCGGACCCTTTTTTGAGTCTTGTTACAAACAGTGTGATGCGCGCATCCACCGGATGGCTACGCCGTCACAAAAACCTGATCCTATGATAACTCAGAGAAATACTTAATGGTACGAACCATCTGAGAAGTATAGGAATTCTCGTTGTCATACCATGAAACAACCTGTACTAAGTTGTCCTCGCCAACCA
>CAMTZV010000315.1 GCA_947086625.1 uncultured bacterium
CTGTGAGCGGCATCCAGTAGACTTCCTGCGGCGCGTCGCACGCCGCAAGCCCCAACAGCTCTCCGTTTTCCACAAACAGCTTAAGCGCTGCCGTCTCATTCAGGCCGCTTATCCTCCCGTGAACCTCACGCGCGTCGAGCAGCGTGTGAACTGTGACCTCCACGGCCTGTTTGTCTGTATTTTCATGCGCAAAGCGGTGCAGCATATTTTTAAAATCGAGCTCGCGGCAGAGCAGGTATGCCTCCGGCGTAAAGAGATCCCCGATTTTTGCGTCCGGAAGCGCAAACGGGATGTCGCAGTCCAGCTTGATTGTCGCCAGCACCCTGCTCATCTGCGCCATATCGTAGTGCTCCCGCAGCGCGTCGCGCACGCGGGCAGGCTTTATCTCGTCGACGTGCGCGTAGGCCTCCTCGATGCTGTGGTACTGCGCGATCAGCTTCGTCGCACCCTTTTCGCCGATGCCCGCCACGCCCGGGATGTTGTCGGACGTATCGCCCATGAGCGCCTTCACGTCGATAAACTCCTCCGGCGTCACCTGGTAGCGCGCCGCTACATCCGCGGCGTAGTAATCCTCAATCTCCGTCCCGGTCTTCTTCGTCTTCGGAATGCGGATCTTGACGCGCTCCGTCGCAAGCTGCAGCAGATCGCGGTCGCCGGAGACGACCGACACGTCAAGCCCCGCCCCCTCGGCGCGGCGCGAGAGCGTGCCGAGCAAATCGTCCGCCTCAAGCCCCGCCTGCTCGATCGTCACGACGCCCATCGCCGCAAGCATCTGCTTGATAAGGGGAACCTGCTCGCGCAGCTCCGGCGCCATCGGCTTGCGCGTGCCCTTGTAGCCCTCGAACATCTCATGGCGAAACGTCGGCGCATGCACGTCGAACGCAACCGCGAGATAATCCGGCTGCTCCTCGTCCAATATTTTAAACAAAATGTTCAGAAAGCCGTACACCGCGTTCGTGTGCTGCCCCTTTGCGTTTGTGAGATCAGGCACCCCGTAAAACGCCCGGTTCAAAATACTGTGCCCATCGATCAGAACAATCTTTTCTCTCATCGTTATTCATCCTCAATCAGCGTGAAAAATTTTGTATCGATTTCCGGATAGGAGCGCTTAAGCGACAGCGGCTTGCCCGAGAGCGTGAGGAAGCAGTGTGTGCTCTGCGCAGTCGCGCGCAGCTCCCCCGTCTCCTTGTCCGTCATCTCGTAGACAACCTGAAGCTTGACGCCGTTGTAGCTCGCCACTCTGGCACTTATTACAACGGTCTCTCCAAAGCGCACCATGCTCTTGTACTCACAGTTCACCGAGAGCACCGGACTTATGATCTCGAGCTCCTCCATCTTGTCGTAGCTGAAACCCATCTGCTCCATCATATCCATGCGCGCCTCCTCCATCCAGCGGATGTAGTTGGAGTGATGCACGATGCGCATCTGATCCGTCTCGTAATACTTTACATGGTGCTCGTAGGGCTTTACCTTGATTTTTTTCGGACTGTACACGTCCACTCTCGTATCCATCATTGTCCAAAACCTCTTTTCTAAAAAATCTCTATGAAAATCATGATCGAAAAGCTTTATCGAAAAAATTTATCGAAAAGCTTCGTCGAAAAGCTTTGTCAGAGCGCCGGCAAATCTGCCCGTGCCCGCTTATCTGAAAAATTCTGTGTAATACCGGAGAAACGCTTTCATCAGCGTTTCCCTGAAAACCTGATAGCTACACAGAGTTAATTATGACATACCACATATCGAATTTCAACCGCTTTTTCACGGTTCGGGCTCCGGCTCCAAACTTAATTTCCTCAAACCCCTTGACATATTCTCCCAAAATATGGTACTTGTAGAGTACAGACACCGAAAGATATGTGAACGAACAAATACATCATTGCGGAAAGGAAGGTATTTTGCCATGAAAACAGACATTGAGATCGCTCAGGAAGCCGAAATGCTCCCCATTGGTGAAGTTGCAAAACCCTACGGCATACCCGCCGACGATCTGGAATTATACGGAAAGTACAAGGCAAAGCTCTCCGATGAGCTTCTGGAAAAGATAAAGGACAAACCGGACGGCAAGCTCGTCCTCGTAACCGCCATCAACCCGACTCCCGCAGGGGAGGGCAAGACGACGACGAGCGTCGGGCTTGGAGAGGCGCTCGGCTATATGGGAAAAAACGCGATCCTCGCCCTGCGCGAGCCCTCGCTCGGCCCCTGCTTTGGCATCAAGGGCGGCGCCGCCGGCGGCGGATACGCGCAGGTCGTCCCGATGGAGGATTTAAACCTGCACTTCACCGGGGATTTCCACGCGATCACCTCCGCGAACAACCTGCTGGCCGCGCTCCTCGACAATCACATCCATCAGGGCAACGAGCTTCGCATCGACACCCGCCAGATCGTGTGGAAGCGATGCCTTGACATGAACGACCGGGCGCTGCGCAACATCGTCGTCGGCCTCGGCGCAAAGGCGGACGGCTTCGTGCGCGAGGATCACTTTGTCATCACCGTGGCGACCGAGATCATGGCGATCCTCTGTCTCGCCGAGGACATGGAGGATTTGAAGGCCCGTCTTGCAAAAATCATCGTCGCCTACGACTATGACGGAAACCCCGTCACCGCCGGGCAGCTGCAGGCGGTCGGCGCCATGGCCGCGCTGCTCAAAGACGCGATCAAGCCGAACCTCATCCAGACCTTAACGCACACGGGCGCGATCGTGCACGGCGGCCCCTTCGCCAACATCGCCCACGGCTGCAACAGTGTCCGCGCAACAAAGACAGCCTTAAAGCTCGCCGACATCGTTGTGACGGAGGCAGGCTTTGGCGCAGATTTGGGCGCGGAGAAGTTTTTTGATATCAAGTGCCGCATGGCAGGCTTAAAGCCGGACGCCGTCGTCCTTGTTGCCACCGTGCGCGCGTTAAAATACAATGGCGGCGTGGCAAAATCAGACCTTGCCGCCGAGAACCTGGACGCGCTCGCAAAAGGCATCTGCAATCTGGAAAAGCATATTGAAAACCTGCAGAAATACGGCGTGCCCATCGTCGTGACGCTCAACTCCTTTGTCACCGACACGCCCGCGGAGCACGCGTTTATCCGGGATTTCTGCGAAAAGCGCGGCTGTGAGTTCGCGCTCTCAGAGGTGTGGGAAAAGGGCGCAAAGGGCGGCGTTGCCCTCGCAGAGAAGGTGCTGAAAACGCTCGACGAAAAACAATCGGACTTCGCGCCGCTCTACCCCGACGACCTTCCCCTGACACAAAAGATCGAGACGGTCGCGCGGGAGATTTACGGCGCAAACGGCGTGACCTTCTCTCCCGCCGCCGCGCGCACGTTAAAGAAGCTGACCGACCTTGGCTTCGGGCAGCTTCCGGTGTGCATCGCAAAGACACAGTATTCCCTCTCCGACGACCAGACAAAGCTCGGCCGTCCGAAGGACTTCACGGTAAACGTGCGCGAGGCTTACGTCAATGCGGGCGCAGGCTTTGTCGTAGCCATCACCGGCGCGATCATGACGATGCCCGGCCTCGGCAAAACCCCTGCGGCATACGGCATCGACGTCACGGACGACGGCAGGATCACAGGACTGTTTTAGGATCATATGCATT
>CAMTZV010000316.1 GCA_947086625.1 uncultured bacterium
AATTTGCCGCGATTTTCAGAGATAACTTTCTCCGGCACGGACATTTCTGTGACATTTGAAGTTTACAATGGCCCTGTCAACAGACGGGCAGCCTTGAATGGCGTCTCGAGCGTCTCAAGTGTGGCCCACACCAGGCATGAGCATATGTGGAATAAGGAGGTGGCAGGTTATGACATGGCCTTTTGAAAACGACACCGGCGCCATAGTAAATCGTGGCTGTTCTTGTTGCGTGCTTTTCTCTAATCAACCTTGTTAATACGACAATCACGAACTTTTTGTCTCGGAGACAGGAAATTGGCATGCTGCAGGCGATTGGTCTGAGTAAAAAGCAGCCTCTTGTTGAGCAAATCAGGGAAATGGAATAGCCGTATGAAAACGGCGGGGCAACGTGCGCTGCCCCGCCGTTTTTCTGTTCATCTTTTATCCGTTTGTCAGCGTCTTCCCGACAGAAATCGTATACGTCACCGTCACGTCCTGCCCGCCCGCAATCTTATAGGTTGTGACAACCGTGATGGAGCGGATGTTGATCTGGTCGCCCGCCTTTAAGATTACCTTCGAACCGGGCTCCGTCTCGCCGGTTACGACGCACTCCGTGATCGCGCCGTTGTCAAGGCTCAAGCAGTTCTGTGCCAGCTCAAGCGCCGTCGAGCAGGTCTTCGACGCCGTCGTGCGGTCGATGCGCACATCCGGCATGTCCTGCGTGTCAGTCAGCGTCAACGTCTCCGTCAGTGTTTTGTAGCCCTTGTCCGCCGCCGAATAATACTGCATGGAAATCGTATACGTTCCGGTTTCCGCTTTGCGGCAGATGCCGGCATTGATGCTTAAAATCTGTAAATACAGGCGGTTGGACGCCGTCAGGTTCTGCACGCCTGTCGTGCCGCCCACCGTCAGATCCGTCGAGTAATAATTGCCGCCCTTCATGACCGTCGCGGAGGAGAAGCTCGCGTAGCTCACAAACACGCCGCCCCGGTACTGCGCCAGGCGCACGGTCACGTACTGGTTACCGGTAATATCCTTGCCAAGCGAAAGATCCGCCGTCTTTTTGTCAATCTCAATCGCATAGGTCGTCTCTCCGGTTACCGGAACCGTCGACACGACAACCGTAAAGCCTGCCGTCGCCTTTTTCCCGCCGCACGTAAGCGTCAGCGTGTAGGAATACGTACCGCTTGCAATGTTCGACGTCCGCAGTATGATCCGGTTGCTCGCCGCGTCCCAGGTCGCAATATTTGTCCTGTACGAGTTGTTGTCCGTGATCGATGCCGCCTCCTCATTCAGCGGGAAATCCTCGCCGTACTGGTCGGTTGCGGTCACATCGATGTACTGGTAATATTCCGGGTTGTATACGTTCGACATGTTTACCCGGTCGGTGCTCAGCTTAATCTTGTTCAGATAAGCCGCCTCGGCGATCGTCACGTCATAGCTGTACGTATAGGTCTCGCCCGCATAGACAGCGGTGACGATGATCTTTACGGTTCCGTTTTTAATCGGCGTCACCTTTCCGGCCGCATTGATGATGAGCGTATCCGGATCGGACGACTCGTAGGAGATTGAGCCGTAGTGGATCTCGCTGTCATCCACATCCAGCGCGCGGAAATACGCGTAATAGGTCGTCCCGATCGCTGCCTTGCGGTTATCCTTGTAGGAAACTGCCGCGTAATCCGGCGCAGTCGTGGACGTCGTCAGCGTAAAATTCGTCTTATCCGACGTGACTGCCGCCACACAGGTGATCACGTCCGTATCGGTCAAAACGAGGCTGCTGTCTGATTTGCTCGTATATTTTAACGTGACGGTCGCCGTCTTGCCGACCGTCTTCATCAACAGCTTGTTGTCGTCGGTGAGATATCCGTTTGTCACCTCGGCGTCATACTCGATCTTCCCCTCATAGACGTTTGCGACATCGATCCCGTTTTTGTCGTAGAGCGCGTACTCGATCGTCGTCTCCTTGCCCACCGTCGACTGGAACGTTAAGATCTCCAGCTTGACCGGAACGCCAACGCTCGCCTGAAATTCCTTAACGGTCACGCCGTCCGTGACAGAATAGCTCACACCGTCCTTAAAATTTGAGAACATCGTGATCACCGCACTCTTTCCGTCCGCCGAGAAATCCATGCTCTTTGCAACGATGCCCGCGCCCGCCGCGTTTTTCACGGTAAAATCGCCGACCTCCAGAATGCCCCTCACATCACCGGAATATGCAACCTCTATCTTATTCGCCGCGGTCTGCTTCGCGCTGACCATATAGTCTGCAACCTCCACGACGACCGACGCGCTCTTAATCGCCTTCTTATCGATCATTGCGGACGCTTTGATCGTATAAATACCCGCCTTTGATGCCTGAAAGACGCCTGCGCTGCTCATATACGCAGAACAATCCGTACCGTCCTCCCCGGTCACCGTCCACTTGTTCGTGCTGGTTGCGTTCGCCGGCGTCACCTTACAGCTAAACTGATAGCTTTTGCCGACAGAGAGCACGCTGTCCGCCTCCTTGGGCGCGGTGATCGCAATCTTTGTCGGTTTTATCCTGATTTTTGCAGAAGTTGAAACCGTGTACTGCAGCTTTCCCGCCTTCGAATACACCTTTGCGGTCAGCGTCACCTTCTTGTTCTTCGCCGCAATTTTGCCGTTTGTCTTAACCGTGATGATGTTTGCCATCGTGCTTTTTGCGGCGGTCTTGCTCGCCTTTTTTACACTCACATAGGAAGCCCCCGCGCCGGAGACACTCCACTTTACGATCTGCCCTTTTTGCAGGTTTTGCAGCGTGTAGGTATACTTCCCCTTGCCTGTCCCGTTTTCGTACAGGCTGGAATAGGTTTTTTTGAATTTCGGCACGCCCGCCGCCTTTGCCGGAACCGTCGGGAGCACAGATGCCATCAGTGCAAACACACACGCGGCCGCCAGCAGTCGTTTCATTTTCCGTAACATAATTTTTCCTCCTTCTTAAAAAATTCGCTCTTTTGTATCGCGCCCTTTCCCTCGAGACGCCATATGGTATATTTTACCACAGAAATGAGGATTGCCGCAAGGGCCGCGCCTTTATTTGCAGAAAAGATTGTAACAGTAAAGCCATCGTCTATGTAAATACTTTTTGGACAAGGATGCAGTTGGACAGATCCAGGCTGAAAATCTCCATAATGGACTTTGTGTCAATCACATACTTTCCAGCCAAAAAAAGCACACAACCTCCCATTGCAGAAATCATGTGCTTTCGTTAATCTATTCGAATATACTACTTCTCACTTGGCATCGCTGGAAAGACCGAGCCATTCCCTTACGGTCTCTACCGCATAACCTACGCCTTGGGAAATCTTTTCAACATCAACCCCAAGATTATAAAAATTCCTGGCCATTTCCATCGCTTTCTTCTGCTCGGATTCTTTTCTTATTTCCTGAATCGCCTGACACACATCAACCACCTCTTCACTTTCATCATATTTTATGCCTGAATTTGTAATTGCTTCAATCACATCCGCCGCCCTACGCTCCAACTCCCGGAAACGCTTTTCATTGGCCACCAGCACCCTGCTTAAGTTCTCCCTGTCCTTTGAATACTTGATGAACAGCATG
>CAMTZV010000317.1 GCA_947086625.1 uncultured bacterium
GCTGTATGTGACGGTCGCTGCCGGACTCTCCAACATCGTGGGGGACGCACTGTTTGTAGCGGTCTTTCACTGGGGACTCGAGGGAGCGGCCGCGGCGACGGCGCTCAGCCAGTGCGTCGGCGGAATCGTGCCGCTTTTATACTTTGCCCGCAAAAACACAAGCCTGCTGCGTCTCACAAAAACCTCCTTCGATGGAAACGCCCTGAAAAAGACATGCACGAACGGTTCCTCCGAGCTGATGAGCAACATCTCCATGTCACTTGTCAGTATGCTCTACAACGCGCAGCTTTTAGCATATGCCGGCGCGGACGGCGTCGCCGCCTACGGTGTGCTCATGTATATCAGCATGATCTTTCAGGCTCTGTTTCTCGGCTACTCGGTTGGCACGGCCCCGGTCGTCAGCTACCACTACGGCGCCGGAAACCGCGATGAGCTAAAGAGCCTTCTGCGAAAGAGCATCGTGCTCATCGGCAGCTTTGCGCTCTGTATGTTCGCCGCCGCAAACATCCTCGCCGGGCCGCTCTCCGCTCTGTTTGTCGGATACGACGACGGGCTGCTGCGGCTGACAATCCATGCATTCCGCATCTTTTCGGCATCCTTTCTCTTTTCTGGATACGCCATGTTCGGCTCGTCGTTTTTTACCGCGCTAAACGACGGCCTCGTATCGGCGGCGATCTCCTTTCTGCGGACGCTCGTCTTTCAGATCGCGGCCGTGCTCCTCTTCCCGCTCATCTGGGATATCGACGGCATCTGGTTCTCGATCGTCGCGGCGGAGCTCTTAGCGGTGTGCATCACCGTGGTCTTTTTAAAGACCAGACAGGAGAGGTATGGATATTAAGGGTGGTAAATTTGTATTGCTATAGCATTACATATATGATACAATACTAATACAAATACATTGGAGGTGCAATATGGCAACACTACAAATTCGTATTGATGATACATTAAAAAAACAAGCCGACACATTATTTTCCAGCCTTGGTCTGGACACTTCAACCGCAATACGTATTTTTCTGAATGCTGCGATCGAAAATGCAGGCATTCCATTTTCTGTACAACACAGGGAAATCCCCTATTCTCTCCAGGAAGCGGTTTATGACACCAGATTCCGAAGAAATCTAAACGGCCCTTTTGACAACGCCGAAGATGCCGTCGCCTCTATGTTGGAGGACTAGATGATGTATAAAATTGTTTATACGAATCGCATGAAAAAAGATGCGAAATTAATGAAAAAGCGCGGCAAGGATATGGAGAAGCTTGTCAAAGTCCTTTCATTGCTGGCGGCAGAAAATCCCTTACCACCTCAATACAGAGACCATGCTTTAACTGGCAATTTACAGGATTTCAGAGAATGCCACATTGAGCCTGACTGGCTTCTCATATATCAAATTTTTGAGGATATTCTTGTCCTTTCTGCTACCGCTACGGGAAGTCATGCGGATTTATTCGGAAAAAAGTTTTAAGCCGCCCACAGACTCGAAAACGCCTGCGGCGTTTCCTCGTTACCGCCGCCAAATGAAGCAATATTTCCATGCTTCTTCTGTACTTTTTTCATGTCATAGAAATTCCACACCAAACGCACAAAAAGGTGCAAAGCCACAACAGCGAAGCATGGCCCTGCACCTTCAATACCGATTACGAATTAGACGGATCCTTCGGGTCTGCCATTTCCGCCTTTCCCTACCCGATCAGATAGTTGTACAAATTCTCATATTTGTGCTTCGACGAATTCCAGGAATAGTCGTTCGCCATGCCACGGTCGATCATCTTGTTCCAGTCCTTCTTGAAGTCAAAGTAAATGTGCTTTGCGTAGTTGATAATGCCGAGCATCTCCTCGCCGTTGTAGTTCGTGAAGGAGAAGCCGTCGCCGACGTGCTCGTACTCGTTGTACGGCTCAACCGTATCCTTTAATCCTCCGGTCGCGCGCACGATCGGCACCGTGCCGTAGCGGAAGGAGATGAGCTGCGTCAGCCCGCACGGCTCAAAGCGGGACGGCATGAGAAACGCATCCGCAGCCGCGTAGAGCTTGTGCGCCAGATCGTCGCTGTAGCAGATATTCGCGGAGATGCGGTCGCCGTACTTCCACGCATAGTGCCGGAACATGTTCTCGTACTGCGGGTCGCCGGTTCCGATGACGACGAGCTGCGTGTAGTCGTCCACGATGCGGTCGATCACATAGTTGATCAGGTCGAGTCCCTTCTGATCCGTCAGTCTGGAAATGAGACCGATCATAAACTTCTTTTTGTCCACCGCAAGGCCAAGCTCCTGCTGCAGCCGCTCCTTGTTGATCGCCTTTTTCTTGCGGAACGACTCGGCGTCGTAGTTCGCGTAAATCTTCGGGTCTGTCGCGGGATTGTAGACGTCATAGTCGATACCGTTCACGATACCCTGCATGTCGAAATGCCTTGCGCGCAGCAGCCCGTCAAGCCCCTCGCCGTAGTAAGGCGTCTGGATCTCGCCCGCGTACGTGTCACTGACCGTCGTGATATAATCCGCATACACAAGCCCGCCCTTTAACATGTTCGCGTCCTTGTTGAACTCGAGCTTATCCGGCGTAAACAGCTCCGCCGGGAAGCCGGTCAGCCCCATCATCGTCTTTTTGTCCCACACGCCCTGGAATTTCAGGTTGTGGATCGTCATAATGGATTTCATGCCCCAGTAGAACATATCCGCCTGGAACTCGGTTCTCAGATAAACCGGAATAAGGCCGGTCTGCCAGTCGTGGCAGTGGATGATCTGCGGCTGGAAGTTGATGACCTTTAACATCGAGAGCACAGCCTTGTCAAAAAACGTAAACTTTTCGATGTCATAGCGGATGTCGCCGTAGGGAACCGCGCAGTTGAAATACTCCTGATTATCGATAAAATAATACTTGATGCCGTCCATCTCGTACTTGAAAATTCCCACATATTTGCTCGGGACGTAAGCACCGGTTCCCATGTAGAAATTCGTCACATACTCACACTCGTTGCGGAAGTGCTCGGGGATACAGCTGTAAAACGGAAGTACCACGCGGATATCCCAATACTGCTTGTCAAATTCCTTGGGCAGCGCGCCGCACACGTCCGCAAGCCCTCCCGTCTTGATAAACGGTACACACTCTGATGCTGCAAATAAAACCTTGTTCATAAAATTATCCTCCAAATTTTTATGCTCATCCCTGTTTGCAATGTATCTTTCCGGGCATCGCCCGTGCCATCAATGAAAATACTGATCCCGCAGATCGTACACCATGCTCCGGTACAGATCCACACATTCCTCCCTGCGGTCCGACTCGATCAAACGGATGCACGGAGAGAGGTATTGCTGCCAGATATCCTCGTAAATCTCTGCCGCGTCCGGCCGCTTCCCGATGTGCTTTACGATGGAGGGCGCCACGTCGTAATACTCGTGCACCATCGCCGCCCCCTCGGGCGTGCGCAGCAGGTAATCGTCCCGGAATTCCCGCAAGAGCGAGAGCTCGTAGCAGTCGTCCTCCCTGTGGCGGCTCTCGCACACCGCCGTCGTGATGTAGCAGAACCGGTAGCGAAAGCCCGCGTTGATCTCCTTGGAGCTTGCCGCCTT
>CAMTZV010000318.1 GCA_947086625.1 uncultured bacterium
AGATATTTATTTATGATTTCATTTCCGCCAAAATGCGCTCATAAATGCCGTCCGCATCCAGCTTAAACTTGTGCAGCAGCTCCTTTGCGGGGCCGGACTCGCCGAACACGTCGTTCACACCGATGCGCGTCACCCTTGTCGGGCACTTCTCGCCCAGACACTCGCTCACCGCCGCGCCGAGCCCGCCGATGACGGAGTGCTCCTCGACCGTAAAAACGCGCCCGGTCTTTTTTGCCGCCGCGATCACAAGCTCCTCGTCCAGGGGCTTAATCGTGTGGATATTGATGACCTGCGCGTCGATGCCGTCCGCAGCCAATCTTTCTGCTGCCGCCAGCGATTCGCCCACGGGAAGCCCGGTGGCGATGATCGTGCAGTCCGCGCCGTCGCGCAAAACCACGCCCTTTCCGATCTCAAAACGGTAATCCGGCCCGTCGTTTAACACCGGAACCGCCAGACGCCCAAAGCGCAGGTAAACCGGCCCCTCGTACTCATAAGCCGCCCGCACCGCCGCCTTCGCCTCGATGTCATCGCTCGGGTTGATGACAACCATGCCCGGGATCGCGCGCATGAGCGCAATGTCCTCGTTGCACTGATGGGACGCGCCGTCCTCGCCGACCGAAATACCCGCGTGGGTCGCGCCGATCTTGACGTTCAAGTGCGGATAGCCGATGGAGTTGCGCACCTGCTCAAACGAGCGCCCCGCCGCAAACATGGCGAACGTGCTCACAAACGGCACAAAGCCGCACGTCGATAAGCCCGCCGCGATGCCGGTCATATTTGCCTCCGCGATCCCGCAGTCGATGTGGCGGTCGGGAAATTCCTTCGCGAACACGCCGGTCTTTGTCGCTGCTGCCAGATCCGCGTCCAGAACAACCAGATTTTCAACTTCTTTTCCAAGCGCCGCCAAAGCATTGCCGTAGCTCTCCCGCGTCGCGATTTTCTTTACTTCTGACACAATGCTTCACCTGCCTTTCCAAGCTCCTCCATTGCGGATGCATACTCCTCGTCGTTCGGCGCTTTTCCGTGCCAGCCGACCGCATTTTCCATAAAGGAAACGCCCTTGCCCTTGACGGTGTGCGCGATGATCGCCGTCGGCATTCCCTTCACGCCCTTTGCCTCGTCAAAGGCCGCGCGCAGCTCGTCAAAGTCGTTGCCGTCGATGTTGATGACATGGAAATTAAACGCCTCGAATTTTTTGTCGATCGGGTAGGGCGAGCACACCTTGTCGATCGGCCCGTCGATCTGTAAATTGTTGTTGTCAACGATCACGCACAGATTGTCCAGCCTGCGAAAGCCCGCAAACATCGCCGCCTCCCAGATCTGGCCCTCCTGGATCTCGCCGTCGCCGCAGAGCGCGTACACGCGGTAAGACTTTCCGGAGAGCTTGCCGCCGAGCGCCATGCCGCACGCCGCGGAAAGCCCCTGCCCGAGCGATCCCGAGCTCATATCCACGCCCGGAATGTGCTTCATGTCGGGATGCCCCTGCAAATAGGAGCCGGTGTGGCGCAGCGTCAGAAGATCCTCGCGCGGAAAATAGCCGCGCAGTGCCAGCGCCGAATAAAGTCCCGGCGCCGTGTGGCCCTTTGAGAGCACAAAGCGATCCCGATCCGGATCCTTCGGATTTTTCGGGTCGATGCGCATCTCCTCGAAATAGAGATATGTAAAAATATCTGCCGCAGAAAGAGAACCGCCGGGGTGCCCCGCCTTTGCGGCATGGACACCCTCGATGATCCCCTTGCGAACCTCAACGGCAGTCTGTTGAAGCTCAAGCTTGTTCATAATTTTTCCTTTCCTCACATCTGCTTATCACGGTTCCGTCACACCGGACAATTACTCTCCGAAGACAGCCTTATAATCCTTCTGGAATTTCTCGATTCCCTGCGTCGTTAAGGGATGCTTTGTCATCTGCTCGATCACACCGTAGGGAACGGTCGCGATGTGTGCGCCCGCCAGCGCGCAGTCGGTCACATGGATCGGATTGCGGATGGATGCCGCGATGATCTCCGTCTCAAGCCCGTAATTGTCAAAAATCTGCACGATATCCTCGATCAGATTGATGCCCGGCTGGTTGATGTCGTCAAGCCTTCCGAGGAAGGGAGAAACGTAGGTGGCACCCGCCCTTGCGGCGAGCAGCGCCTGATTTGCGGAGAAAACAAGCGTCACGTTCGTCTTGATGCCCTCGGATGCGAGCACCTTCGTCGCCTTTAAGCCCTCGACGGTCATCGGGATCTTTACGACCATGTTCGGATGGATCTTTGCGATCTCGCGCCCCTCCGCGATCATGCCCTCCGCGTCAACGGTCGTCGCCTTTACCTCGCCGCTGATGGGGCCGTCAACGATCGTCGTGATCTCCTTGATAACCTCGTTAAAATCACGCCCCTCCTTTGCAATCAGAGACGGATTCGTCGTAACGCCGCAGATCACGCCCATGTCGTTTGCCTTGCGGATATCCTCTACATTCGCTGTGTCGATAAAAAATTTCATTGTCTTGTCCTCCCTTTATACATAATACATTGTTTAACAGCCGGCCCCGCAGGGGCCGGGCCGTATTGCAAACGTTTACCTGTAATAAACGCTTCCGAGCATTAAATCCTTCTTGAAATCGCGGATATTCGTGTTCCTGTCGATATAGACAGCCTCGATACCCATGGCGTTCGCCCAGTCGCCCATCTGCTCCGCAGTCAGGTCATACGTGAACGCGGTGTGGTGCGCGCCGCCTGCAAGCAGCCACGCCTCGGTCCCGGTGTAAAAATCGGGCTGCGGCGTCCAGAAATTGGTCGCAACGGGGAGCTTCGGCATCGGTTTTTCCACCTTCTTACACTCCACATCCTGAATAATCAGGCGGAAGCGATTGCCCAGATCGATGAGCGAGGTCGCGATGCCCGCACCGGCCTTTGACGTAAACACAAGCCTTGTCGGATCCTCACGGTCGCCCATGGACAGCGGCTGGCACTTGATGCTGATGGGGCCCTCCGCGATGGACGGGCAGATCTCAAGCATGTGCGCCTGTAAGATGCCCTCCTTGCCCTTTACCATATTGTACGTGTAGTCCTCGAGCATGGATGTGCCCTTCGCGTCCTTCTTGCCCGCGGTCATGATCTTCATGAGACGCACCATCGCCGCTACCTTCCAGTCGCCCTCTGCGCCGAAGCCGTAGCCCTTCTCCATCAAGCGCTGGATCGCAAGGCCCGGGAGCTGCTTTAACGCGCCAAGGTCGCCGAAGTGGGTGACGAGCGCATGGTAATTCTTCTCCTCTAAAAAGCGCTCGAAGCCGATCTCAATCTGCGCCTGAACCGCCACATGCTTTTTGAACTCCTCCGGGTCACGTCCCTCGAGCAGGATGTCGTACTTGCTGTAATACTCCTCGACGAGCGCGTTCGTATCGGCCTCGGAAACGGCCGCAACGCTTTCCGCAATCTCGTTGACCGGATACGCGTCGATCTCCCAGCCGAATTTGAGCTGTGCCTCCACCTTGTCGCCCTCGGTAACGGCAACGTTTCTCATGTTGTCCGCCACACGCATGACGCGGATATGGCTGCTCTCGATGATGCCGACCGCCGTGC
>CAMTZV010000319.1 GCA_947086625.1 uncultured bacterium
CAAGCTGCGCGCACGCCCGGAATTTAAGCAGCACATCCTTTTCAAACATGCGGCGCTGGTGCCCGGCGATAAAATGCGTAAAATCAAGCTTCATCGCCCTGTCGATCGTTTCGATGTATGTGCTTACGGGCAGGCTCTCGGGAAAAAGCAGGCACGTCTGCGGCGTAAAGGCGTCCCCCGAGAGCAGCAGCTTTAACGATTCACAGTACAGCCCAATGCTTCCGGGGGTGTGCCCCTGTAACGATATGACTTCAAAATCCAGATTCCCGAGGCAGATGCGCGCGCCCGGGCAGACCGGCTGCACACGGCCCTCCTGCGCCATCCACTCAAGCGCCCGCCCACACGCTGCTTTCAAATCGCCGGATAACGCCGGATAGAGCCCCGCGGCGCGCCTTAACAGCTCCCGGTCAGCCCCGTGCATATAGCAGCGGTCAAACTGGACGTTCCCGGCGATATGGTCGTAGTGCCCGTGACTGTTTACGACGCAAAGTGGAAGCGCCGTGAGCCCGCGGACGAGGGCCTTCAAATCCCCCCTGCCGCTCATCGTGTCAAAGAGCAGCGCGCGTTTCGTCCCGACAACGAGCGTGGACGAAAACCCTTCCGGCTCCTGAATCTGGTATACATTTTTTAACACTTCATTGACGGTGTAATTCATGCCTTCTTTTTCCGGTATAAAACGGACAGTGCGAGTCCCGCCAGGGCGAGGGCGGCGGCGACATAAAAGCCGTTTGTGTACGCTCCGGTCGTCGATACGATTTTCCCGATGATCGTCGGCCCGAAAAAGCCCGCCAGCGCAAAGCCGATAAACATAATTCCGTAATTGACGCTGTTATTTTTTGCCCCGAACTGGTCAGCCGTAAAGCCGGGGTAGACGCCCATAAACGAGCCGAAGCAGAGGCCCATGACGGAGACGCCCGCCATAAATTTTAAGGTATCCCCCTCCCCCGTGAACAAGAGGAGCGCAAGCCCGAAAAGCTCGAGCACAAACGCCAGCGTGAGAACACGGATCCTTCCGATGAGGTCCGATAAATAGCCCGCCATGACGCGCCCCGCCGCGTTAAAGAGCGCGAGCACCGACACGGCAAGCGCTGCCATGCCCGCGGACATACCAGCCATGCCCTGTGCCATCGGCGATGCCTGCGAGGTAATCATCAGCCCGCTGAACGCCCCGCACATGAGCATGAGAATCATGATGTAAAAAACCGGGTCGCCAAGCATTTCCCGCCAGTTCTTGTCACGCACCGCCATGCCGCCGGAGCTTTTGTCTGCCTTCGGCTGCCACCCCTGCGGCGCAAAATCCGGCGGGCACTGCTCGATCAAAAACGAGCAGCCGCAGATAACGATGATAAAAACAACTCCAAGCACTTGAAACGTGCCGCTGATTCCCATGCTGCCGATCATCCGGTTCGCTATGGGCGGGACAAGCACGGAGCTGAGTCCGTACGTCGCGGTCGTGATGCCCCCGATAAGCCCGCGCATGTCCGGGAAAAATTTCACGGAGTTGCTGATCGTGCAGCCGTACACCATGCCCATCCCCAGACCGCAGCCGAGCCCGTAGCACACGACAAGCATCGGAATGCTGCCCGCAAAGCCGCAGCCAAGCAGTCCCGCCCCAAAGAGCAGGCCGCCAAAGAGCACGACGCGCCCCGGGCCGAGCCGCTCGTTCATCGAGCCGCCGGAGATCATCGTCACCGGACCGACCGAGTTTGCCACGGTAAATACGATCGCCAGATTTGCTGCGGTAAGCGCTGTCCCGCCCGACGCACCAAGCTTTTCCGCCAGCGGCGAAGCGAACACGCTCCACGCGTAGAGCGAGCCGATGCAGAGGTTGATCAGACAGCTCGCAGCCAGCACCAGCCACCGTTTTTTCGTCAGTTTAATTGTTGTTTCTCTATTCATGCCCTCTCACCAATCCTGTCACCCATTTCTGGAATGCGTCCACCCCGATGCCGACGTAAACGACCCCGGCGAGCATCGCCGCCCCGATCTGGACCGGGAGCGTGTGAAGCTCGGCCACAGGCAGCGGCCCCATAATGGTAAGCCCGATTGCCCAGCCGCACAGCCACGCCGGGAGAAAGATATATTTCGCGAACGATTCCCCGATGATGACCGCCAGACCGCCCAGCACGAACAGAGTGACGTAAAGCTCTGCATCCGGGTGGAACGGGAGCTTTTCCATAATCCAGATGGCGCAGACCGCCCACAGATCGCCCAGCAGAAATCCGACCGCGATTTTAAACGCGTCGCACCGCTTGTTTCCGTTTGTCACATACAATCCCGCGCAGATGAGCGCAACCGCGCCCGTGCTGACGCCGATATACGGCGCCAGCACCGCCCATATGGGCGGCAGGAGCGCGATGCCAAGAGCGAGAGAAAGCATGCTGATACGCTTTTGTCTCTTCTCGTCCATTTAAAAATCAAACCCCTCCCAGGAAGGCTTTCCTGTGTAATGCTTTGCCTCTTCCTTTCCGTTTAGCACACGGATGGCGCCCGCCGCCATCGCTTCCATCTCAAACTCGCCGGGATAGGCGTAAACCGGGGCAATCCAGGCGCAGGCGTCCCTGATCTGCGCAACCAATCCCTCGTTGTAGACCATTCCGCCGCCGAGCAGGATGCCGTTTACATTTCCTTTGAGCGCCGCCGCCATCGCGCCGATGCACTTGTTGATCTGGTAAATCATCGCGTCCCACACCAGCTTTGCGTACGCGTCGCCGGACTCCGCCCGCCTGCTGACCTCGAGCGCGTCGGACGTGCCCAGGTGGCTCACAAGGCCGCCCGAGCGGGTGCAGATTCCCTTTACCTCCTTCAAATCCCTGCCCGCCGCGTAGTTCAGAAGATTCGTGACGGAGACGGAGCCGCTTCTCGTGGGCGCCATCGGCCCCTCGCCGCCGACAATGTCAAAGCCGTCAATCATCCTGCCCCTTCGATGCGCGGATATGGAAATACCCCCTCCGATATGGCAGACAACATAATTTTGCTCCTCATAGCGGCTTCCCCGCGCGCTCGCGTGTCGGATCGCCGTCTCCTTTAAATTCAGCGCGTGCAGATGCACGCCGCGGTACACACCTTTTAGTCCCGTCATGCGCGCCACATCCTGCAGCTCATCCACGTCCGGCGGGTTTACGACAAACGCCGGACAGCCGTACTCTTTCGAAAATTCATTGGCGAGCTGCGGCCCGAGCTGTGCCGGGTGCTGCACGCCGTTCGCCCCTCTCGTCGCATGGTCGAGCAGCGTGGCTTCTATTTTGTAGGTGCCGCCCTCGATCGCCAAAAGCCCGCCGCCCCGGCCCACACACGCCGAAATCCCGTCCAGCGAAACGGCGTTTTCCCGCAAAATGGAGATGATCGTCTCCTTGCGGTAGGGAAGCTGCGCCGAGATACTGCCAAACTCCGCCAGCTTGTCGGCATCATGCGATACGTTTTTTGTAAAAATAACCTTGTCGTCCTCAATCAGGGCGATCTTCGTAGAAGTCGAGCCCGGATTGATCGCAAAAATTTTATAGCCCATTTTCATCCTCCCAGCCGCTTATTTTTTCGCTCCCGCCGCCCGCAGCGCGGAGAT
>CAMTZV010000320.1 GCA_947086625.1 uncultured bacterium
CGGAAGCGCTGATACAGTGAAAGGCTGGAAGCTGATGATCGTGCCGGATGAAATTCGGGCGGACGGCTGCAACTATGCGGGGCATGTTGACGCGGGCGAGCGGCTTGTGTTAGACTGTATCCATCCGGCATACAGCTTCGGGCTGACGATTCGCTGCATGGTAAAAAACGGAGGGCGCGGAGGCGTCGTACGCCTGCGCCTGAGCGGATTATCGGGCGGATTTCGGGGCGACGGACGAAAAATTTGTGAGGGGGAGCTGGTTGGTGCGGTATGAGTTTTCAGGAGATAAGAAATAACGATAAGGTAAGATTTGTTTACACGTTTTTGTGCGTGCTGCTTGCCGGCTTTATGCAGGCGGCTGTCATGCAGATTTTTATGAATCCGATCAACCTGTTGTCGAGCGGGTTTACGGGCGTCGCGATTTTGGTGGAGAAGATTACCTCGACCTTTTTCGGCTTCTCGTTTCCCGTCTCCCTCGGGATGCTGGCCTTAAACATCCCGGTGGCATTTTGGTGCAGCAAGAGCATCAGCAAGCGGTTTACGTTTTTCTCGCTCCTGCAGGTATTTTTTGCCAGTTTTTTCCTGCGTGTGCTGCACTTCGACCCGCTGTTTGACGATATTTTGCTGAACGTGATCTTCGGCGGCTTTCTGTACGGCATCATGGCTGTGATCGCCTTAAAGGGAAACGCCTCCACCGGAGGCGTGGATTTTATCGCCCTGTATATCTCAAACAAGAAGGGGAAATCGATCTGGAGCCATGTGTTCGTGTTTAACGCGGCGCTGATTACGGTTTTCGGCTTTATGTTCGGGTGGGAGTACGCCGGATATTCGATTTTGTTTCAGTTTATCTCAACCAAGACGATCGACTCCTTCTACCACCGCTATGAGCGCATGACGATGCAGATCACGACGACGCGGCCGGACGAGGTGATACAGGCGTACGTGTCCGAGTACCGGCATGGCATTTCGAGGATGGACGGCATCGGCGGCTACAGCGGAAAGAAGATCAGCCTGCTGTACACGGTGGCGTCGAGCTACGAGATCTCGGACATCGCAAAGCTCATGCGAAAGACCGATCCCCATGCGATTATTAATACATTTAAATCCGAGGATTTTTACGGCAGCTTCTACTTAAAGCCGATCGAATAGGATATATATTATAGAAAAAACAAAGAGTAAAGGGGGATTTTACAATGTATATTTATGAAGGCAAAAACTATGAGGACGTCAGCGAACGCGCCGCGATGGTCATTGCGGCGGAGATGATGCTAAAGCCTGATCTGGTGCTCGGCCTTGCGACAGGCTCAAGCCCGGTCGGCATGTACAAAAAGCTCGTACAGTGGCACCGGGAGGGAAAGCTTGACTTCTCCCAGGCGACGTCCGTGAATCTGGACGAGTACAAGGGGCTCGGCGGCGACCATGACCAGAGCTACCGCTATTTTATGAACGACAATCTGTTCAACCACGTGAACATCGACAAGGAAAAAACGCATGTGCCAAACGGGCTCGAGCCGGACGCAGACAAGGCGTGTGCGGCGTATAACGCGCTGCTCGACGGGGTCGGGAAGGTCGACGTGCAGGTGCTTGGGCTCGGCGGAAACGGGCACATCGGGTTCAACGAGCCGGATGAGCGGTTTACCACGCGCACTCACTGCGTTCGTTTAGAGGAGTCCACGATTCAGGCAAACGCGCGCTTTTTCGCCTCGGCTGAGGAGGTTCCGACGCAGGCATACACGATGGGAATCGGGGATATCATGTCCGCCCGCAAAATCATCGTGATCGCCACCGGCGAGCAGAAGGCGAAGGCGCTCTACGATACGATCTGCGGCCCCGTGACGCCGCGCGTGCCCGGCTCCGTGCTCCAGCTTCACAGCCAGGTGGCAGTCTTTGCGGACGCGGCGGCGCTGTCGCTCGTGAAGGAGAAGCGGTAATGGTCATCCGGAGCAAAAAGGTGTGGATCGCAGACCAGTTTCTTCCGGCTGCGGTCAGAATCGAGGGCGGGCGCATCGCGGATATTCGCCCGTACGAAAGCCTCACGGCGGACGTCGATTACGGGGATAAGCGCGTCGTGCCGGGCTTTCTCGACATCCACTGTCACGGAGCGTACGGCTTTGACACGAACGACGGGGACGCGGCAGGGCTGCGCCGCTGGGCGAAACGTATCGTCTCCGAGGGCGTCACCGGGTTTCTGGCGACGACGATCACCCAGAGCGAGGACGTGCTGACGAAGGCTGTGGCGAACGTGGCGCAGGTGATGGAGAGCGGCTGTGAGGGGGCGGAAATTCTCGGCATCCACTTTGAAGGGCCTTATTTGAGCGGCGCTTTTAAGGGAGCGCAGCCGCCGGAGCACATCAAAAAGCCGTCCGTCGAGCAGTTTGTGCACTATCAGCAGGCGGCGCGCGGGCATATCCGCTACATCACGCTCGCGCCGGAGGAAGATGCTGATTTTGCGCTGACAGAGTACGCGGCGGCGCACGGGGTGACTGTAAGCGTCGGGCATTCGGCGGCTTCCTATGAGCAGGCGGCGCTTGCCTACGCCCACGGCGCGCGCTCGATGACGCACGTGTACAACGGCATGTCGCCCTTCCATCACCGGAACAACGGGCTTGTGGGCGCGGCTTACCGCATCCGTACGATGTACGGCGAGATTATTTGTGACGGCAATCATTCAACCCTTGCCGCGCTGAACAGCTTTTTTGCGGCGAAGGGGCCGGACTATGCGGTCATGGTCACGGATTCGCTGCTCGCGAAGGGCGCGGCTGCCGGGGAAAAATTTTTGTTCGGCGGCCACGAGATCGAGGCGATGCCCGACGGAAGCGCGCGCCTTGCCGGGTCAGAGACGCTTGCCGGTTCCACCTTAAAGGTGAACGAGGGGCTTCGGATTCTCGTGGAGGAAGCGATGGTGCCTTTCCCGTCCGCGCTCAACGCCTGCACGCGCAACCCGGCGCGCTGCATCGGCCTTGGGGATCGAAAAGGGACGATCGGAGTCGGCTTTGACGCGGATCTCGTCGTATTAGACGCAGATTATGCGGTGCTCGCGACGTACTGCAGAGGTAAATTAGCGATAGACTTTTCTTCCTGATTATGGTATGCTAAAAGACATGATAATCGGGAGGCAGAGGAAAATCATGGCGACAAAGGCAAGCACCGTAGTAGTGATCGACAAAAAAGAGTATAATCTGAGCGGTTTCGAGGAAGAGGAGTACATGCAGCGGGTCGCTGCCTACATCAACCAGAAGATCACGGAGATGAACCAGCAGGATTCCTACAAGCGCATCCCGCAGGACATGAAAAACATTATGCTGCAGCTGAATCTGGCGGACGATTACTTTAAGGCGAAGGAGCAGGCGGGAAGTGCGGGGTCAAAGTTTTCCGAGCTGGAAAAGGAGATCTTTGACTTGAAGCACCAGCTCGTGGACGCGCAGATGCAGCTCGACGAGACGAGCGGCAAGCTCGCAGAGGCAAGCTCAAAGCTGGAGCTTGTGAAAGCGCAGAACGAATCGTTTCAGGCTCTTTTGGAGGAGGCGGCAAAGGAAAAACGGGAGCTGGAGGAAAAGAACG
>CAMTZV010000321.1 GCA_947086625.1 uncultured bacterium
AATATCTCTGGTGGCTCTCTCCACCTTTGACGGATTATTGTCCCTGATTGCAAGATTAAGAACCATCGCACCTTTAAACACAATCGGCACACCTGCATTTGACAGTTCTTCCATCACCCTGTATAAAAATTCCATCAAGTCCAAACAAATCACCTACTCTTCATAATATTCAACCGCCCATGTCTTATATTTCTCAAACCTCGACCGCAAATGCTCTGGTACTTCAAGTCCATCAAAACTCCCATTGTGTGCTTCATAATAATTTGCTAAACTCTCCGTAATAATCTGCTCATCCCCATTTTGCTCTAAAAGGTCAATGATGGTTTGGTTTACTGTCGTACACATCAGTCCATTCCGCTCTTCACATGCAAGAGCCTCAAGAGATGGCACCAAAATCTGTTCCGCCCCATCTATCTTTTGCTTTTTATTGACAAATATTTGTGCTGCTGATCGATATCCACCATTTGTTAGTCCCAAAAAATCTGCCGCCGTATCAAAAGCAAGTACACATTCCACATCTGCCAATAAATTTCTTAACTGGTCATTGTATGTGATAACAGACATTTATGCTGCCTCCTTCCTATATTATATTGTTTACTATAAATACTTTTCCACATAAAAACAATATTCAAAATTTTATTTGAAAACTCCAGAATACCGGTTACATAACGATGTCCTGAATATATGCCATAGTAGTAGCTCTGCTCATTGCCAACCCCTCTCTTCTCCACGTAAGAATAGATAAAAATATCCTCTGATTCCATTCTACACGACCCTTCTCCTGCATGCAATCATGTTTTTGACACAGGCGGGGCCATTCACAGCCCCGCCAGATAAAGAAACGTCCCCGCTAAATCCAATTTTCCATACCCCCACTCCCGATTCGGATACAGCTGCCCTGTCTCCTGCGCGGCGCCCCGGATAAAATCGTCCTTGACGTCCATGGAGTTCGCGCCCGGTATGTTGCCGCGCACGACGGCCCACTCCATGTACATCGCGGCGGCGCCAGTCGCGATCGCGGCGGCGTAAGAAGTGCCCGTGTACATCTGTCCGCCCGCGCCCTCGATATCCACCGCCGGAGCCACAAAGTCCGGCTTGACGGCGCCGCTGAACGTATAGCCCCGGCCTGAGCTTAAAAACAGAGAGCCGTCCGCGTCGTTGTATCCCCCGACCGTCATCGGCACGCGCGCCGTACCCGGAATCGTCAGCGTCGTGTCCGGGCTTGACGAGAGAAAATAAACCGGAGACTCCAAAAAAGCGCTGATCGGAAGCCACATATGAAACATCCCGTAGACAAAATTTTTCGGATAGACAAGAATTTTCCACACGCCCTTTGAGGGCCGCTCAAAGCGCAGATAGATGAGCTGATTTGCGCTTAAATTTCCGACGATCTGGTAGTCCACGGAAAACTTTGTCCCCTCGAGCACAAAGCTGTACTCCTGCCTGCTCTCCCGCGACGCCGGGATGCGCGAGATGCGCTCTCCCGCGGGCGAGATGACGGCCACCTCATAAAGCTCCGGCTCCTGCGCCCACATTTCAATGAAAAAACCGTTCATCGCGCGCTCCACATTCACCTCCACCGTGACCATTTCCTCGCCGCTGTAGAGCTTGCCGTAAAAATGATGGCGCTCATTCGCCTCGTTGCCGGCCGCCACCACTACGGCGCGCATGCGGCGCTGCCCGATATCGTTCAGATAGCTGGACAGATAGGAGTTGCCGCTGTGCGAGCCGTTATTTGTGCCGAGCGCGATCAGCAGCACAAGCGGCTGGCTGCGCGCGGCCGCAAGGCGGTTCAGATAATCAATACCGAGCATAATATCGTTTTCCTGATAGGCAGCCGCCCCGTCCGGGATAAAATAAAAATCGCGCAGGTACTGCTTTGCCTGCTTGAGCTTCACAACCGCGATATCCGCATGCGGCGCCGCCCCGGAAAATCCGCTCGCCTCGTCCAGAGAGCCTGCCGCGACCGAAGCAACCGCCGTCCCGTGTCCGATCGGATCGTTGACCTGCACGAAAAGCAGCGGATTCTCGTTGGCGAGCGCTTCATTGATCATCTCCTGCGTGTATTCCTGTCCGTAAAAATAGGGCTTTGGCGGCGTGCCGTCCTCGATCGTCTGATCCCACACCGCTATGATGCGGCTGCTTCCGTCCTCATAGCGGAACGCGCGATCGGTAAAGTCGATTCCCGTATCGACAATCCCAACCAAAACCCCCTCCCCCGTCAGCGAAAGATTCGGCTGATTGCGGATGCGCAGGATACCGCTGGCGTCCAGCGCCTGCGCGGAAAGCGGCGTAAAGCATTTCGGCACCGCCTTGTAGCTGTATGTCTTGAAATTGAGCGCCGGCAGATTGACCGGCTTGTAATACCAGGACTGGTAATTGGCATCCATGTCCATAAGGCACAGATCGTCCCCATGCTCCGGCAGCGGATCGTCCTTACGCACCATAAAATCATACCATTCGTTTGAATAAACCGCCTCCCTGCAAGCTTCAAAATCCATATTGTGGCCTCTGTAAACTTCATTATTTCAGCATATGCAAAGGCCGCCCGGAACGTTCCGGGCGGCCCCTCTCAGTTACTTTTCCTGTCGCAGTAGACCGCGATCGCCTGACTCACAAATTCAGCCGTACCCTCGCCGCCGGCCCGGTCAATGTTTTCGAGAAAGCGCTTATCGCCGACGTACATCTGTCCGAGTCCGCCGAAAATTTCATCGGTGCACGTATAGAAATTGTCCGTGATAAAGCTTTGCAGCCCGCCGATCTTTTCCTGTACCGCCGGATCGTCCGGCGGCAGGTGACGAAGCGTTCCAAGTCCGGCAAACAGCCGCATCATCTGTTCGGACGCGCCGTCCATATCGTGCCCGTCCCTCTGGCGCTGCTCAAATTCCTGATACGCCTTCGTAGCGCCCCATTTTTCCCGGGCCTGCTCCTTATACCGCTCGACCTCGCTCTTATCAAAAGCCTGAAAGTCCATATGTCCCACTCCCTTTTTCTGAATTTCACGGGCAAAGGAGATCAGCTTCCCGATGCGCCTGCGCTGCAATTCCAGCAGCTTAATCTGCTGCGTCAGCGCCTCCGACGCGTCAAAATCCGGCGCGTCCAGCATCGCTTTAATCTCCTTTAACGGAAACTGCAATTCGCGAAACAGCAAAATGCTCTGCAAACGGCTAAGCGCCGTATCGTCATACAGCCGATAGCCCGCTTTCGTCACCTCCGAAGGCTTCAAAAGACCGATCGCGTCATAATGGTGCAGTGTGCGCACACTGACCCCTGTAAGTTCGCTGACTTCGTGTACTGTCCGCATGTTCATCCCTCCCGTGTAAAGCCAGTATAAGCTATGACGCAGCGTGAGAGTCAAGGGGTTTTGAAAATATTTTTACGGAAATCGTAACGGCATATTTCAACTGTGTCAGTGTCATTTCATTCATTCCTTTCCGTTGCCGCGCATCCCTTAGCTCCTATATTCTGCCATTTCTACAGCACCAATTTTTTCTTGCGCTTCACACGCATCTCCCTTAAAATGATTGCGGCACTCTGAATCTTGTGGTATATTGAGCATAA
>CAMTZV010000322.1 GCA_947086625.1 uncultured bacterium
CGTCAACTTCGTGAGAATTTCAACCCCTTTTTTCATAAAAATTGCACAAAGGAAGATGCTCTGGAAAGTGCTGTCAAAACCTACAGTATTTGACAAAGCGGCTAGGGAAATGACAGGAGCAAATAGGAGAGACAGATGCTGAAAGTGACACTGAAAGAGGGCGAATCGCTGGCGATCGGCGGGAACATCACCGTTGAGCTCAAGCAGATCGCGACGTCCAGACGCGCAACGATCTTGATCGACGCGCCCCGGGAGATCCCCGTGAAGCGCCAGAAGGCGGAGACTGAGGCCGTGGGGGCGTCAGGGCGATGAGCACATTTGAATATACGCCGGAAAATATCCGCAGGATGCAGCTCATCGAGCTGGACATTTTATTAGAGCTGGACCGCATCTGCAGGAAGCATCACATCCGCTATGAGCTGGACGGCGGGACGCTGCTCGGGGCGGTGCGCCATCAGGGCTTCATCCCGTGGGACGACGACATCGATACGCGGATGCTGCGCAGGGACTATGACCGGTTCTGCCGGGTGTGCAAAAAAGAGCTGGATAGGGAGAAATATTTTTTGCAGACGTATAAAACCGACCCGGGCTACCGCTGGGGCTATGCGCGCATCCTGCGAAAGGGCACGTATTTCAGTCGGGTAAATCAGGAAATGCTCACGATGAAGCGGGGCATTTTCATCGATATCTTTCCCTGCGACAACATGCCGGAGCGCTTGGTTCCGAAGGCAGTCTATAACCTCCGCTGTTTTCTGGCGCGCAAGACGGCGTATTCCCCGGTGGGGGCGGTGCATGAACCGCATCCTTTGAAGCGGGCGGCTTACCGCATGCTGCGGCATATTCCCTATCATGTGGTGCGGCGGGAGTTTGAACGGCTGGCGCATCGGTACGAGGGGAAGAAGACGCGCCTCGTGCGCACGCCGGCGTGGGGCTATAAGCAGGAGGCGAAGGGCTACCTGCGCAGGTGGATGGACGAGACGTGCGAGCTGGAATTTGAGGGTCACCGGTTTCCGGCGCCGAAGGATTATGACGGGTATTTGAGCTACCTGTTTGATGAGAATTACATGCAGCTGCCGCCGGAGGAGAAAAGGGTGCCGAAGCACACGTCCACGCAGGTGGATTTCGGGGAGATCGGCTGAGCGGATACATATAGAAAGAGCCGGAGCCATGGCAGACGGCCCGGGCAGGAGCAGGAAATGAACGAGGCAGAATTTGATTTATTGCAAAACAGCGGGGAGGACGACGAACGGCTCGCCCCCTATCAGGTCGACAACGCCATCATCATGGCGGCGGGCTACAGCGCGCGGTGCATGCCGCTCTCCAACGTCATGCCCAAGGGGCTTTTCCGGGTGAAGGGTGAGGTTTTGATCGAGCGGGAGATCCGCCAGCTTTTGGAAGCGGGCATCACGGAGATCATCGTCGTGACAGGCTTTATGGCGGAGAAGTTTGCGTACTTAAAAGAAAAATACGGCGTGACGCTCGTCCACAACGAGGACTTTGACAAATACAACAACATGGCTTCCCTCTACGCGGCGCAGGAGTACATGAAAAACTCTTACATCCTGTGCTCGGACAATTACTATGAGGAAAATGTGTTTCGGAAATACGTGTACGCGCCGTACTACAGCTGCGTCTATTCGGAGAGCTACTGCGACGAATTCTGCGTCACGGGGACGGACGAGAACGGCTTTATCACAGGCGTGCACCGGGGCGGAGAGCGGGCGTGGTACACGATCGGCGACTGCTACTTTGACGCGGCGTTTTCGCGGAAATTCCGGGAATTCATGAATGCGGAGTGGGAGAACCATCAGACGCGGAACATGCTGATGGATGATTTCCATATCCGGCATATCAAAGACCTGCCCTTGAAGAAGAAAGAGCGGGCGGCGGGCACGGTGCTGGAATTTGACACCTTAGAGGAGATCCGGGCGTTTGACCCGCAGTTTCAGCAGTTTGTCAAAGAAAACCTCGACAGCGGCAACCCGGTGATTCAGGTTTTTTCGAAGTATTCGGACGTGAAGTCCTACCATTCCGTGCCCACGGAGCAGTCCGGCGGGCGCCTGCACTTAAACGAGAGCCTGTTTGGGCCTTCGCCGAAGTGCCTGGAGGTGTTGAAGGGCATTACCATGGAGGATCTCTACCTCTATGATCTGACCCACAGCGATGCGCTTTTGGATGCGCTGGCGGACTCCACAGGGATTTCCGCGAACAACATCTTCGTACATAACGGTTCCGCGGAGGTCATCAAGTCGATTTTCAGCATTATGCTAAACGAGGGCGACCGGATACTCATCCCGACACCGGGGTGGAGCTACTACAAGAGTGTGGCGGACGAGAAATTTGCCAAATGCATCACGTACGAGGTGCGGGAAGGCGCGGACAGCTACGAGTACAACATCGCGGATGTGCTGGAAAAAGCAAACGTGCATGCGCCGAAAATGATCATCCTGACGTCGCCGCAGATGCCGACGGGCTGCACGATCCCGGAGGAGGAGATCGAGCGGATCATCGAACACAACCCCGGCTCCATCGTCTTAATCGACGAGGCGTACTGGGGCTACGGCACGGACGACAATGTGTTTGAGCGGAAGCTCATCACAACGTACAGCAACGTCGTGATCACGCGGACGTTCTCGAAGTTTTACGGGCTGGCGAACATCCGCATCGGCTACGGGCTGTGCAGCTATCCGCTGCGGCGGACGATCGGGCTGGACCTTCCGCTGTTTCGCGCCAGCGGCATCAGCCGGGAAATCGCAATCGCGGCGGTGAAGGACCAGGCGTATTACCGTGCCATGAAAGCGGAGTCGAATGCGGTGCGGGCGTGGTTTACGGATGAGCTGAATAAGCTGGAGGATGTGAAGGCGTTCCGGTCGGAATCGAACTTTGTGTTCGTGAAGCTTTTGCATGCGGACGCGGACCGGGTGCGGGCGTACATGGAGGAGAACGGGATATTGATACGCTTATTCCGGGATAAGGATGCGTTAAGGCTTCGGATTACGGTCGGGCCGAAAGATTTGATGGAGCGGGTGCTGTATCAGTTAAAGCAGGCGCTGGGAGAGTGAAAGAGAGGAGAACATATGAAAGAAAAACTTTCTGTCATTGTTCCGGTTTACAATGTTGAGCCATACATCAAAAGGTGTCTGGCCAGCCTTGTGAACCAGACCTATAAAAATCTGGAGATCATACTTGTCGACGATGGTTCCACAGACGGGAGCGGAACAGTCTGTGACGAGTATGCCCGGGCTGATGAAAGAATACAGGTGGTCCATAAGGAAAACGGCGGAATCGCCAGTGCAAGAAAAACAGGGATCGTATATGCAACCGGAAAATATACAACGAATGTTGATCCGGATGACTGGATCGAGGAAGGCGCTTATGAATATATGGCCGGTAAATTGGAGCAGTATGAGCCGGACATGCTTGTTTTGGGATATAAAAAGGAGCATACAGATTTTATTGAGGAATACAGGCAGTGGCTTGCGGACGGAATGTACGAGGGACAGCAGTTTTGGGATGCGTTTAACCGCTACGTGGAAGCAGAACAGTTTTTCTGCCAGCCA
>CAMTZV010000323.1 GCA_947086625.1 uncultured bacterium
ATAACCAGCTCCTGATTTACAAGGATAAGGGATTTTCCGGGAAAAATCTGGACCGGCCTGAGTTCAGACGCATGATGGACGATGTGAAGGCGGGAAAAATACAGCGGGTGATCTGCTACCGTCTGGACAGGCTGTCACGCTCCATTGTGGACTTCGGGGAGATGTGGCGTGTTCTGGAAAAATACAATGCCAGCTTTTCGTCTGTCAACGAGAAATTTGATACGGAAACGCCGATGGGGCGTGCGATGATCTTTATTATCCTTGTTTTTGCACAGTTGGAAAGAGAAACAATTGCAGAGCGTGTCAAGGACAACTACTTTGAGCGGATTAAAAGCGGCTCATGGCCGGGAGGCCCTGCGCCGTATGGATTCCGTAATGCGAGGGTAACGGTGGGGGACAAGCAGGTGCCGACTCTGGAGCAGACGGAGCAGATTGAGGTTGTAAAGCGCATTTTCAGCGACTATTTACAGGAGGATGCTTCTCTCGGGAGCATTGCAAAGCAGCTGACAGAAAAAGGGATTCCCGCCCCGAAAAGAGCGAGCTGGGATAATGTGACGCTCTCGCGTATCCTGCACTCACCGGTGTATGTGGAGGCGGATATCGATGTGTATTCCTATTATAAAGG
Organism: uncultured bacterium; assembly: GCA_947086625.1. Taxonomy (GTDB): domain Bacteria; phylum Bacillota; class Clostridia; order Lachnospirales; family Lachnospiraceae; genus W0P33-017. The sequence goes on from CAMTZV010000323.1 coordinate 626, forward strand.
GATGGGGCTTACGTCTTTTTCAAATGGGATAGAAGCGTTTACGGGAGGAACGGCGGCGCATTTGATCTACAGGGGCAACAGCCATGGCATCAATAAATTTTCAAATATCCCGAACTGCGTCCTGTCTCTGACAAATTTTCAGGGCGTGATCCGCTCCTGTGACTGGATTGCGGTACAGGAGAAGCTCAGCCGGAACGTGCAGTTCAAAAATAAGGGGCGCGGAAAATATACATGGCTTGTCGGATTGATCAAATGTAAAGCATGCGGTTATGCCATAGGAGTCAAGCGCTCAAATTCCACAAAGGGGCAGCATACGTTTACCCTGTCATGCAGCGGACACACGAATGTGCATGTATGCGAAGTTTCCCATTTTGATCTGCGGCCGGGGGAGATTGAGGATGCCGTCCAGAAGGAGTTAGAGCGGGTGCTGGAGGACTGCGGCAGACATTCCGATCACAGCGAACTGGAATACGAGGATGCGGGCGTAAAAATGGAGATCATGAAGCTGGATGAAAAGATCGAGCGGCTGGTCAGGTATCTGGCGGATGCCGCGGATGCGTCGTGGAAATATATCAACGGAGAGATCGTCAAGCTGGATGCGGAAAAGAAGAAGCTGGAAGCCGGGCTGGAAAAGAGCCGGAGAAAAAAGCAGAAGCGGTATCATAACATGGTCTTTTCCGAATTGGATAATGCCGGGAAAAATGCGCTTGCGCGTGCTTTTATCGAGAAGATTTTGGTGGGCGCGGAGGGCATCGAGATCGTGTGGAAGGTGTAATCTATCATGGGTATGGCACGTTGTAAACCAAACATCGGAGGTGCTTGAATTTACGGCCAAAAAATGATATGTTTATGTCAGCAGACAACAGAAGGGTGGTTTGTTTGGTAAGAAATTCAAAGTATAAAATTCTAATTGAAAAAAGGGAGGCGGTTTTATGCCGAAAGAAGCAACTTTACAAGTGAGAATGGATGCTGATTTAAAAGAACAGGCCGAGATCCTTTATAAAAATCTCGGGACATCGTTTGCGGAGGCTGTGCGGATTTTTGCAAAACAAAGTGTACAGGACAAAGCCATGCCGTTTACCATACGTCTGGCTGCGCCGGAAACGGGCAGAAAGCTTGGTATTGCGAATGGGAAGTACAATATTCCGGATGATATTGATGGTATGAATGAAGAGATAGCAGATATGTTTGGGGTAAATGGGTAATGAGGATATTATTGGATACACATATTGCTTTATGGGCAATTGCAAATTCAACAAGGCTGCCCGATAAAGTGACAGCGCTGCTTGAGTCGCCCGCGAATAAAATATATTACAGTGTGGCATCCGTTTGGGAGGTCGCAATTAAGCATAAGATCAAGCCGGATCAAATGCCGATGCCGGAGGAGGCATTTGTAGAGCTATGTGAGGCGACAGGCTTTTTGCAGTTGCCGATTTTGGCTGAGCATATTTATGCGGTCAAGGATCTTGAGAGACTGGAAAGTGCTCCCCGGCACAATGATCCTTTTGATAGAATCTTGATTTCACAAGCAAAGGTTGAGGGAATGAACTTTGTGACTCATGATGCACTGCTGCAATATTATAAGGAAGACTGTGTGCTGTTTGTGTAGAGTAAAATTGATACGGCAGAGAACCGAAAAACCGATTCCATGTGTAACAGGGCTATCCACATCCCACTGAATACTGTAATACCCGAGCGAGTTTGCGGTCTGGATGACCTCGTTGGAGTAGTCGCCGTAGGGCGGGCGGAACAAAAACATTTCGTAGCCGGTGAGGTTTTTTACCTTGTCGTGCACCTTCATCAGCTCTGATTTCATTTCGTCAGTGCTAAGCTGGCTCATATTTTTGTGATTTTCGCTGTGGTTGCCGAGGTCGTGGCCCGCGGCGAGGACGGCCTTCACATCCTCGGGGTAGCTCTCCACCCAGCCGCCGGTGGCAAAAAAGGTGACCTTAACGCCTTGCTTTTCCAGAACGGAGAGTATTTTTTCCGTGTCCTCGTTGCCCCAGGCCGCGTCAAAGCTTAAGGCAATCTGCGGCTTGTCAGTCTGCACGCAGTAGATGGGCAGGTCGCGTCCGTTTACGCTGGAGGAGACGCTGACGGCGCCCGGCAGATAAAGAGCAGCCCCCGCCACGAGCAGGCATACGCTAACGAGCAGGGCGGCGAGCTTGAGCTTTACGGTGTGGATATATGTGGGACGGTAAGAAGATCGGTCGAAGGATTCCTTCATAAGATAACTCCAAAAATCTTTTTTCAAAAATTTATGCCGGAAGCGCCCGGAACATGCATCCTGGCCGGGAAAAACCGGTATTATTATGAAATATATTCCAGCGGCAGGAAATTCGGCTCCGGGCCTTCACATTTTGCACAAAAAGACCGATGATACTATAAGCAGAAGCTTCGCCGTGCGGGCGGGGCTGCGGCCAATGAAAACGCGTATGCCCGTGGCGGCATTTACAGGGAGGTAGATCATATGGGTATGGTAATATCGGCGGCTTCGGTGATGAATCGCGCATACACCGGAGATACAGGCTTTAAGGATCAAAGCTACAGGAAAAACCGGACGAACCACGATGTGGTAAGCGCCGATCGCAGGGCGATGTCGCGCGCGCTGGACCGGCTGGAGGCGCTGGATTTTTCAAGCAGGGATGAGGACGATACGAAGTCCATCTATAACACGGTGACTTCCTATCTTGATATTTATAACAATGCGGTGACGTCCGCGGGCGAGTCCGAGACGAATCATGTCAGGCGCACCGCGCGGGAAATGAAAAGTTTGATGAAGGAGTACGGCGACAGGCTCGAGGCGATCGGCATCGAGGTGAAGAGCGACGGCACGGTAAAAATCGATAAGGACACGCTTCGGAAGGCGACGACCAGGCAGGTATCTAGGATATTCGGAGACAGCGATTACACCGGCGGTATGAAAAAACTG
>CAMTZV010000324.1 GCA_947086625.1 uncultured bacterium
GCATTATGCGGTATTGCTGCAGGTAAACGACGGGAAAGCGCGCGTATGGTATGAGAAGGAGGCGGCTGAACAGGCATGGAGCGTCAGAACTTAAAGAATCCGGTTGTTGCCGAGTTTTTGGGGCTTTCCCAGAGCACTGATTTCACGGAGAGCGATTTTGAAAAAAGCATCCTTTCCAATTTGCAGAAATTTTTGATGGAGCTTGGAAAAGGCTATGCCTTTGTGGCAAGGCAGCAGCACATTCATACGGAAAAGCAGGATTACTTTATTGATCTCGTGTTCTACAATTACATTCTGAAGTGCTTTGTCCTGATCGATCTGAAAACGCAGAAGATCACGCATCAGGACGTTGGGCAGATGGATATGTATATTCGCATGTATGATGAATTGAAGCGTAGCGAGGGAGATAATCCTACGATCGGGATTGTGCTTTGCGCTGATACGGATGAAGACATTGCGAGGTATTCTGTGCTTCATGGAAATGAGCAGTTGTTCGCTTCTAAATATAAGCTCTACCTGCCAACGGAAGAAGAGCTGAGAGCAGAAATAGAAGCACAAAAGGCAATGTTTTACCTACAGCAAAGCGAGAAAGGCGAGAAATCATGACAAACCAGTTTTCCAGAACAGCTCTGCTCGTCGGGGAGGAGGCGGTTCGGCGGTACAAGGACGCGCGGGTCGCGGTGTTCGGTATCGGCGGCGTGGGCGGCTACGTGGTGGAGGCGCTGGCGCGCAGCGGCATCGGCACGCTGGATCTGATCGATAACGATACGGTGAGCCTCACGAACCTCAATCGACAGATCATCGCCACCCACAGCACGATCGGGCGCTGCAAGGTCGACGTGGCAAAGGAGCGCGTGCTGGATATCAACCCGGAGGCGACAGTGAATGTTTACCGCTGCTTTTATTTGCCGGAGACGGCGGGGCAGTTTAATTTTTATGCGTACGATTACGTGGTGGACGCCATCGACACCGTGACCGGAAAGCTCGAGCTGATCGCGCAGGCGCAGCGTGCACACACGCCGATTATCAGCTCAATGGGTGCCGGAAACAAGCTGGACGCGTCGGCGTTTGAGGTGGCGGACATCTATGAGACGTCCGTCTGTCCGCTGGCGAAGGTCATGCGGCGTGAGCTGAAAAAGCGCGGGATCAAAAGGCTGAAGGTCGTCTATTCGCGTGAGACACCGCTCGTGCCGGGAGAGAGTGGGGAGCAGACGGAAGGCCGCAGGCAGATTCCCGGCAGCATTGCGCCTGTGCCGGCGGCGGCGGGGCTGATTTTGGCGGGAGAGGTGCTGCGCGACCTGACGAGTGGTCCGGCTGACGACGGCAGGGCGCGGCAGATCATAGAAGCGTGAGCAGATTCACAGCAGCATTTTAAGAGGGATTATGAACGCGGAATTACAACATAAATATAATCAATTAAAAGAGGATTTAAGAAATATGGAGCGCGCGGCGGTCGCTTTTTCGGCGGGCGTGGACTCCACGCTTCTCCTTGCGGCCGCGGCGCAGACGCCGGGCGTAAGCGTGACGGCGGTGTCGGTGGAGGCAGATTGGGTGCCGCGGCGCGAGCGGCGGGAAGCGAAGGAATTTTGCGAAAGCCGGGGAATCCGCCATATCCGCCTGAAGGCCTGGGCGGGAGAGATCGCGGGCTTTGCCGAAAACCCGCGGGAGCGCTGTTATCTGTGCAAGAAGGTGCTGTTTGCGAAGATTACGGAGGCGGCGCGCGCGGAGGGCATCGCGCATGTGCTGGAGGGATCGAATGTGGACGACTGCTCCGATTACCGGCCGGGGATGCGGGCGATCGCGGAGCTTGGCGTGAAAAGCCCGCTTTTAAAGGCAGGGCTTTGCAAGGCCGAGATCCGTGAGCTCTCTCGCGCGCTTGGACTGCCGACCGCCGAAAAGCCCTCTTTTGCCTGCCTTGCGTCGCGCATTCCATACGGCGAGCCGATCACCGCCGAGAAGCTTTCCATGGCGGAGGCGGGCGAGCAGCTCTTGTTCGAGCAGGGCTTTCGGCAGTTTCGGGTGCGGGTACACGGCGCACTTGCGCGGGTTGAGGTTTTACCGGAGGAGCTTGAACGTCTGGCGAAGGAGCCGCTTCGCAGCTTCATCTGCGGGAAATTGAAGGAGATCGGATTTTCGTACGTGGCGCTCGATCTGGAGGGGTTTCGGTCGGGAAGCATGAACGAGATGCTTTAAGGGTGGTTCAGAAATGACATGAAGCGTGCGCGCGCAGGTTGTAATGCACGGGGCCGGCGGGCTGCGGGGCTGTCCGTCAGTTGTCAAAAGATTAAGTTCCAGTGTCTGACAATTTATAGTGTAACAGTTCAGCTGCTACTGTTCACTCCGTGACCAGTAACGGAGCGCCAGGTTTGATCAGAGTTAGCTGTGTCAGCAGCGGTCATTGTAAACGAATTCATTTCATGCGTTTACTACGTTTGCTATAAGAGAGGAACATTTGGATCATATACGGGAAAGGGGCATGTACTTTGAAAGAACGGAATCATTTTTTGGACGTTGTTAAGGGAATTGCAGTCATATTAGTGATCATTACACATTTTTCATGGGAGGAATCGGAGCGTCTGCGCTATCTGTTTCCGTTTTGGGTGAGCATGGCAGTTCCGATTTTTATGATTGTTTCGGGGTATGTCGGGGCGGCATCCTATGAGGGAAAAGGAATTGAAACGATCGCGCAGGCGTACGATAAAAGGATTGTGTTTCACAGGCTTCTGCGCTATAGTATTCCGTTTGCCATTGCGTATGTATTTGACGTTCTATTTTGCATTCTATTTGAAAAAAGCTTGTCAATCCGCGAGATGATTGCATATTTTATCCGCGGCGGGATTGGGGGGGGCGGGAACATACTACTATCCGGTCCTTATACAGTTCATTTTTCTTTTTCCGGTTGTATATTTTATTGTAAGGCGGTGTGAAAACGGCCTTTTTCTCTGTTTTTTGTTGAATGTGGCGTTTGAGGTGCTTGTGAGAGCTTATATGCTGAACGGGGAGTGTTATCGGCTGCTGATTTTTCGCTATATCCTTCTCATCGCCTACGGCTGTTATCTTTATGGACATGAAGAAAGATCAAATAAAAAAGACTGGCTGATGTTTTTTGTCGGAATTAATTTTATTGTTCTAACCGACTACCTGGGGTATAAACCGATCACGGTCAAATACTGGCAGCGGACGTGTGTGTATGCAATCCTGTATTTTCTGCCGCTTTTCGGGTATGCCATGAGACATTGGAAAAATGTGGGCTGCCGCCCGCTGGAGTTACTCGGGCGTGCGTCCTATCACATTTTTTTCTCACAGATGCTCTACTATAACTACTGGGATGAGCGCGTTGGCCTGCTGGTTACAAAGCGATGGATTCATCTGATTGTCAATATTGTCGTGACTATCTGCATTGGAATCGCATTTTTCTATGTGGAGACGCCCTTTTCCCGGTTCATTTTAAAGCGGGCGGACCGGTTAGAGCTTCGTACCCACACAAAAAGATACGGCTGAGATGGGTTATGCCAATCCATGCAGGCATGTGCCGCGCG
>CAMTZV010000325.1 GCA_947086625.1 uncultured bacterium
CTCGGAGACGCTGGCTGCGGCGCTTATTCTGCTCACCCCGTGGCGCGCCGACCGGATACTGGTCGATCCGTTCTGCGGGAGCGGCACATTTCCGATTGAGGCGGCGCTTATGGCGGCGAATATCGCGCCGGGAATCAGCCGCGAATTTTTATCGCAGAGCTGGGAGGCTCTGATCCCAAAACGGATCTGGTATGACTGCATCGAGGAGGCGCAGGATCTTATAGAGAAGGCGCCGGAGAGCGCCATCCAGGGGTACGACATCGACGGGCGCGTGGTGGCGCTCGCCCGGGAAAACGCGCGACGCGCGGGCGTTGCAAAGATGATCCACTTTCAGGAGCGCCCCGTCTCGCAGCTGAATCATCCGAAGAAGTACGGCTTTCTGATCACAAACCCGCCCTACGGCGAGCGGCTTGAGGAGAAGAAAAACCTGCCCGCGCTCTACCGTGAGCTTGGGGAGGCGTACGGGAGGCTGGATGCGTGGTCGATGTATGTGATCTCAAGCTATGAGGACGCGGAGCGTTACATAGGAAAAAAGGCGGCGAAAAACCGCAAGCTCTACAACGGCATGATCCGCACGTATTTCTATCAGTTCCCTGGAGAAAAGCCGCCGAAGCGGCCGCAGGACAGAGGATAAAAAGAAGAGGGAAATATGCGTTATTCCAAACGATATCTGGTTTTTACGATCTTACTTTTTTTGCTTATACTGGGAAAATTCAATAATTCCGCCCGGGAGACCACGCAGGTGGAGCCGTTTCGCGGCGCGAGCTTAAACGAGGAGGACTGGAACCCGCTCATTGCTAAGAGCGTAAACGACAATGTCATCACCTTAAACATCGACGGCAGGAGCTACAGCAGCGAAAAAACGCCCCTCTACATGGATGAGCATTTACAGCTTATGGTTCCGGTGGACATATTGCGGGACAGCATGAACTGCAGCGCCCACATCTACGACGAGCGGGAGCTGGTGCTGCAAAAGCGTGATCTCTCCATCCGCTTTGAGGTGGGAGAGGAGACGTGCACGGTAGACGGGGAACGGGTTGCGCTTACCTCGCCGATGGCGAGGGACGGGGATACGTTTTATGTCGGAATGGGCGACGTCGCGGATCTGCTCGGCTACGATTACGAGTGGGATATGCCGCAGAATAAGGCGGTGAGTGTGGACACGATGAACGATGCAGGTTTTCTGCCCTACAAATATGACCTGCGGGAGCTGGGCCGCATCTCGAAGGTCGAGGATCAGGGCGCGTCGGGCACCTGCTGGGCGTTCGCCACACTGACGGCGCTGGAATCGCGTCTGCTTCCCGAGGAGCACCTTGAATTTGCGGAGGATCATATGACGCTGTGCAACAGCTTTGGGCAGGAGCCGGACGACGGCGGCGACTACACGATGTCGATGGCATACCTCTCATCGTGGCAGGGCCCGGTGCTCGAGGAGGACGACCCCTACGGAGATGGAAAGAGCGACCCGGCGCTTACCGCGGTCAAGCATGTGCAGGAGATGCAGGTGATGGAGTCCGGCGACCAGCAGAAGATCAAGGAGGCCGTGTTCAAATACGGCGGCGTACAGACGTCAATCTACACGACGCTGCAAAGCTCCCAGAGCACGAGCGAGTATTATAATAAGAAAAAGAAGGCCTACTGCTATCAGGGCAGGAAAAAGCCCAATCATGACGTGGTGATCATCGGCTGGGACGACTCCTACCCGAAGGAAAACTTTTCCACGCCGCCGGAGGAGGACGGTGCGTTTATCTGCCAGAACAGCTGGGGTGACTCCTTTGGGGAGCAGGGCGTGTTTTATATTTCGTATTATGATTCAAACATCGGTATCCACAATGTCGTCTACACAAAGGTGGAGGACGTGGACAATTTTGACCGGATCTACCAATCTGATCTGTGCGGCTGGGTCGGCCAGATGGGCTACGAGCGCGAGAGCATTTACGGTGCGAACGTGTTTCGGGCAAAGGAGACGGAACAGGTTGAGGCGGCGGGCTTTTACGCCACCGGAAAGGATACGGCCTATGACATTTACATCGTGAAAAATTTTCTGGACAGCGAAAGCCTTGCGCCGGAGAACCGCATCAGGGTAGCCGGGGGGAAGCTCTCGAACGCGGGCTATTACACGATTCGCTTTGACCAGCCGGTGGACGTGCAGAAAGGGGAGCGCTTTGCGGTCATGATCTATCTCACGACGCCGAACGCCGTCTATCCGATGGCGGTGGAGTATGCGGCGGATGCGCTGACAAAAAATGTTGATATCACAGACGGCGAGGGCTACATCAGCATCCGCGGCAGCCAGTGGAACCGCGTGGAGGAGCAGGCGCAGAGTAATCTGTGCATCAAGGCGTACAGCTCGCTGAAGGAGAAAGAGGAAGAGTGAGAGAAAGAGGCAGGTGAAAATGGAAGAAAAATTTGTGCGGAACATGTCGCTTCTGGCGGCATGTCTCACAGTCTTAATCTGTGGGAGCCTCTATTATCTTCCGGCGCTGGAGGTGCAGGCACAGCAGTATGTGGAAAAGCAGATGCGCGCCCGCAGGGAGCGAAAGGAGCGGGAGGAAATGCTCGCAAAGCTCTCGGGACCTGAATTTTTGGATTACATGACCGAGCAGGCGAGGGCGACTGCGCAGGAGCTGGCGGGAGAGCAGCACCGGGAGGCGGTGGAGGCTCTGGATTTTCCGCAGCAGCTTCGGCTTGAGCTTCCGAAAAATGTTTCGAGGGATCACGTGACGATCGAGAATCATTACGTAGATCGGACGATCGATATCACGATCGGCGGCGCCGGGGAGGATTACCTCGTGAGCTATCCGATGATCGGAAAGAGCGACCACATTGAGGATTTGAACTATTTTCAGGAGGCGGACGGCGGGACGGTGCAGCTTGCGATGGAGCAGGTCTGTGAGCTCTCGCTCGACTGGGAGGAGCCGTATCTGTACATCGATTTTGTCAGACCAAAAGAGCGCTATGACAAGATCGTCGTCATCGACGCGGGGCACGGCGCGAACATGCCGGGCGCGACGATTGGCGGCGTGATGGAGAAGGACATCGACCTGGCGATTGTACAGGAGCTAAAGCGTCTGTTTGACGCGGCGGGAGACGAGACGCTTGGCGTGTATTACACAAGGCTGGACGATTCCGATCCCGCGTTCATGGACCGTTCGGGGCTCGCCAACGATACGGGTGCAAATTTGTTTGTAAGCATCCATAACAATTCCTATCCGTCGCCGACGGTAAACGGGACGACCGTGCTCTATGACGAAAAAAAGCCCGCCGGGGGCAACAGCTCCATGCATCTGGCGAGCATTTTGCTGGATAAGGTCACCGGCGCGCTCGGCTCGAAAAACCGGGGACTCTCAAAGGGAAACGAGATCTACGTGATCCGCACGAGCGAGGCACCCGCGGCGCTCGTGGAGGTAGGCTTTATGACCAACCCTGCGGAGCTGTCAAATCTGACGAGCGAAGCTTACCAGAAAAAGTGTGCGCAGGGAATTTACGAGGGAATCTTACAGGCATTGGAGGAGGGCTATTAGAT
>CAMTZV010000326.1 GCA_947086625.1 uncultured bacterium
AGTCAGAATCTCCTGCAGTGTATAGGATGCGCCGTAAGCCTCCAGCGCCCAAACCTCCATCTCACCGAAACGCTGTCCGCCGAACTGCGCCTTGCCGCCCAGAGGCTGCTGGGTGACAAGGGAGTAAGGACCGGTGGAGCGCGCATGGATCTTGTCGTCTACCAGATGATGCAGCTTCAGATAATGCATGTGCCCGATCGTAACCGGCGAATCAAACGGTTCTCCGGTGCGCCCGTCGCGAAGCTGTACCTTGCCGTCTCTGGAGATCGGCACGCCCTTCCACAGCTCCCTGTGATCTCTGTGGTCTGAAAGGTAGTCCAGAACATCCTCGCGCAGCGTATCCTTGTATTTCTCCGCAAAATCCTCCCATTCGAGGTTGACATAATCATTTGCAAGCTCAAGCGTATCCTGAATATCGATCTCGCGGGCGCCGTCAAACACCGGCGTCTCGATATTAAAGCCCAGCGCCTTTGCCGCAAGGCTCAGATGGATTTCAAGCACCTGCCCGATGTTCATACGGGAAGGCACGCCCAGCGGGTTTAAGACGATGTCGAGCGGACGGCCGTTCGGAAGAAACGGCATATCCTCCACCGGAAGCACGCGCGAGACGACACCCTTGTTTCCATGGCGGCCCGCCATCTTATCTCCGACGGAAATCTTACGCTTCTGCGCGATGTAGATGCGCACCGCCTGATTGACGCCGGGAGAGAGCTCGTCTCCGTTGTCCCGTGTAAATACCTTCGCATCCACGACAATACCGTACTCGCCGTGGGGCACCTTTAAGGACGTATCCCTGACCTCACGCGCCTTCTCGCCGAAGATCGCGCGCAGCAGGCGTTCCTCCGCCGTCAGCTCCGTCTCGCCCTTAGGCGTTACCTTTCCGACCAGGATATCCCCGGCGCGCACCTCCGCACCGATGCGGATAATCCCGCGCTCGTCCAGATCCTTTAAGGCATCCTCGCCGACGCCGGGCACACCGCGGGTGATCTCCTCCGGCCCGAGCTTCGTGTCGCGCGCCTCCGCCTCATATTCCTCTATGTGGACGGACGTGTACACGTCGTCCTGTACAAGACGCTCGCTCAACAGAACCGCGTCCTCGTAGTTGTAGCCCTCCCACGTCATAAACCCGATCAACGGGTTTTTGCCGAGTGCCAGCTCGCCGTCCGAGGTCGAAGGCCCGTCTGCGATGACCTCCCCCGCCTCCACGCGATCGCCCTTGAAGACGATCGGGCGCTGGTTGTAGCAGTTGCTCTGATTGCTTCGGGAGAACTTTGTCAGCTTATAATTGGAAGTCGTCCCGTCCGCATTTTTGATCCTGATCTCGTCGGACTGTGCCTTTTCCACAACGCCCGCCTTCTTTGCCACGATGCACACACCGGAGTCGACCGCCGCCTTGGGCTCCATACCGGTTCCGACAACCGGAGCCTCCGTCGTGAGCAGCGGCACCGCCTGGCGCTGCATGTTCGAACCCATCAGCGCGCGGTTCGCATCGTCGTTCTGCAAAAACGGGATGAGCGCCGTCGCCACGGAAAACACCATCTTCGGCGACACGTCCATATAATCGAACGCAGTCCTGTCGTACTCCTGCGTCTCCTCACGGTAACGGCCGGAAACGGAATTGCGCACAAAATGCCCGTCCGCGTCCAGCTTTTCGTTTGCCTGCGCAACGTGGTAGTTATCCTCCTCGTCCGCCGTCATGTATACGACCTCGTCGGTGACGCGGGGATTTTTCGGATCACTCTTGTCGATCTTGCGGTAGGGCGCCTCGACAAAGCCGTACTCGTTGATGCGGGCATAGCACGCCAGCGAATTGATAAGGCCGATGTTCGGACCCTCGGGCGTCTCAATCGGGCACATACGCCCGTAGTGGGAGTAGTGCACGTCGCGGACCTCGAATCCAGCGCGGTCACGGCTCAAGCCTCCGGGGCCAAGCGCAGAGAGACGCCGCTTGTGCGTCAGCTCGCCGAGCGGGTTGTTCTGATCCATAAACTGCGAGAGCTGGGAGGATCCGAAAAACTCCTTGACCGCCGCGGTCACAGGCTTGATATTGATTAAGCTCTGCGGCGAGATGCCCTCCTGATCCTGCGTCGTCATGCGCTCGCGCACAACGCGCTCGAGTCTGGAAAGACCGATGCGGTACTGATTCTGCAACAGCTCGCCGACCGCACGAATGCGGCGGTTGCCCAGATGATCGATGTCATCGTCGTTTCCGATCGCCCACTCCAGATGCATATTATAGTTAATGGAAGCAAAAATATCGTCCTTTGTGATGTGCTTCGGAATGAGATCGTGCACACCCCTGCGGATCGCTTCTTTGATATCCTCTAAGTCGGTATACTCCTCCAAAATTGCTTTCAGCGCCGGATAGTAGACCATCTCACCGATCCCGAGCGCCTTCTGCGCCGACTTCTCCGACAGCTCCGGCACCCATGCGCCCAGATCGACCATCATCGACGAGAGCACTCTGACGTTGCGCTCCTCGGTCTGGATCACGACATAGCGCACCGCGGCGTTCTGAATCTCCTCCGCCTGCTCTCTTGTGAGACGCGTCCCGGCCTCGGCCATGACCTCCCCGGTAGAAGGGTCGATGACATCCTCCGCCAGCACATGCCCGCGCAGACGGTTTCGGAAGGAAAGCTTCTTATTAAATTTGTAGCGCCCGACCTTCGCCAGATCATACCTGCGCGGATCAAAGAACATCGCGGAAATGAGACTCTCCGCGCTCTCGACCGTCAGCGGCTCGCCGGGGCGTATCTTCTTATATAATTCGAGCAGGCCGGACTCATAATTTGTGGACACGTCCTTGCCCATGCTCGCAACGATCTTAGGCTCCTCACCAAAATAGTCAATGATCTCCTGATTGCTCCCAATCCCCAGCGCTCGGATTAACACGGTGATGGGGACCTTCCTCGTCCGGTCGACACGGACATAAAATACGTCATTGGAGTCTGTCTCATACTCTAACCACGCGCCGCGGTTCGGGATAACCGTACAGGAATAGAGGGTCTTTCCGACCTTGTCGCGGGTAATCCCGTAATAGATGCCGGGGGAACGCACAAGCTGGCTGACAATGACACGCTCTGCCCCATTGATCACGAAGGTGCCTGTCTCCGTCATAAGCGGCAGATCACCCATGAAAATCTCATGCTCGTTGATCTCCTCCGTCTCCTTATTATACAGGCGCACCTTTACCTTCAGAGGTGCCGCATAGGTCGCGTCGCGCTCCTTGCACTCGGGGATCGTATATTTCACGTCATCCTCACACAACGTAAAGTCAACAAATTCCAGACTCAGATGTCCGCTGTAGTCTGAAATCGGAGAGATATCTGCGAACACTTCTTTCAAACCTTCGTCCAGAAACCACTGGTAGGAGTCTTTCTGTACCTCGATCAAATTGGGCATTCTCAGAACTTCTTTTTGTCTCGAGTAACTCATACGCAAGCTCTTTCCAGCTTGTACCGGACGTATTCTGTTTTTTTCAATAGACGTTACACCTCTCGTTATCATTTTGATGAT
>CAMTZV010000327.1 GCA_947086625.1 uncultured bacterium
CGACGCGGATCGCGTGTGAGCTCTCCGGCGCGGGAAGGATACCCTCCACCCGTGCAAACTGCTCCGCCGCGGCAAATACCGACGTCTGCTCTACCGCGCGCGCCTCCATGAAGCCGTCATCGTAGAGCTGTGAGAGAACGGAGCTCATGCCGTGGTAGCGCAGGCCGCCCGCATGGTTCGCGGACGGGATGAAGCCGCTGCCGAGCGTGTACATTTTCGCAAGCGGGCACACCATTCCGGTGTCGCAGAAATCGTAGGCGTATTTTCCTCTTGTTAAGCTCGGGCAGCTCGCAGGCTCCACCGCGATAAACTGGTAATCCGCCTCTCCACGCAGCTTTTCACCCATGAACGGTGAGATGAGGCCCCCAAGATTCGAGCCGCCGCCCGCACAGCCGATAATCATATCCGGCTTGATGCCGTATTTGTCCATCGCAAGCTTCGTCTCCACGCCGATGACCGACTGATGCAAAAGCACCTGGTTGAGCACGCTGCCCAGCACGTAGCGATAGCCCTCCGACTTCGTCGCCACCTCGACCGCCTCGGAGATCGCGCAGCCAAGGCTTCCGGTCGTGCCCGGATGCTCCGCTAAAATCTTCTTTCCGACCTCGGTCGTCTCGGACGGCGAGGGCGTCACGCTCGCGCCATAGGTGCGCATCACCTCGCGGCGGAACGGCTTTTGCTCGTAGGAGCACTTCACCATGAACACCTTGCAGTCCAAGTCAAAATATGAGCACGCCATCGAGAGCGCCGTGCCCCACTGGCCCGCGCCCGTCTCGGTCGTCACGCCCTTTAAGCCCTGCCGCTTTGCGTAGTACGCCTGTGCAATCGCGGAGTTTAGCTTGTGGCTGCCGCTCGTGTTGTTGCCCTCGAACTTGTAGTAGATCTTCGCAGGGGTGTCGAGCTTTTTCTCCAGACAGTACGCACGCACGAGCGGCGACGGGCGGTACATCTTATAGAAATCCTGAATCTCCTGCGGGATCGGGATGTAGCGGTTGTCGTTGTCAAGCTCCTGCTTTACGAGCTCCTCGCAGAATACGGCTGAGAGTTCCTCCGCCTTCATCGGCTCATGTGTTCCGGGGTTTAAAAGCGGCGCCGGCTTCGTCTTCATATCTGCGCGCACGTTGTACCAGTCCTTCGGCATCTCGTGCTCCTCCAGATAAATCTTGTAGGGAATCTTCTGCTCCATGTTTATCAGTCCTTTCATGTATAATTATTAAATATAAACTTTATATTTGTCATATAGTCGCCTGACAGGCTTATTCCTGCCCGTATTTCTCCATCTGCTCCTTGATGAGCGCCGCGTCGTCAAAGTAGTTGATCTTCATCGCCGCGCGCACCTTCGCGAGCGTATCCGCCGCAACCCTTTCCGCCTCCTGCGAGCCCTTCTTTAAGATCTCATAGACGGCTGGGATATCCTTCTCCCACTGCGCCCTGCGCGCACGAATTGGGCCAAGCTCGGCCTGCATCACATTGTTTAAAAATTTTTTAACTTTTACATCTCCAAGGCCGCCGCGCTTGTAGTGCGCTTCCAGCTCCTCGATCCCCGCATAGTCCGGCAAAAACTCCGCGAAATGCTCCGGACGCGCGAACGCCTCCAGATAGATGAACACCGGATTGCCGTCCACCTTGCCGGGGTCGGAAACCTTCAGGTGGTTCGGGTCGGTAAACATCGACATGACCTTCGTGCGCACCTCCTCCTCGCTGTCGGAGAGGTAAATGCAGTTGTTTAACGACTTGCTCATCTTCGCCTTGCCGTCGATGCCGGGCAGGCGCATACACGCCTGATTATCCGGCAGCATGATCTGCGGCATCACGAGCGTCTCGCCGTAGACGGAATTGAACTTGTGCACGATCTCGCGGCACTGCTCGAGCATCGGCATCTGATCCTCGCCGACCGGGACAGTCGTCGCGGCAAACGCCGTGATATCCGCCGCCTGGCTGATCGGATACGTGAAAAACCCGACCGGGATGCTCGCCTCAAAGCCGCGCATCTGGATCTCCGATTTCACGGTCGGGTTGCGCTGCAGGCGCGATACCGTCACGAGATTCATATAATAAAAGCTCAGCTCCGTGAGCTGCGGGATCATCGACTGGATAAAGAGCGTCGACTTCTCCGGGTCAAGCCCGCAGGAGAGGTAGTCCAGCGCCACCTCCACGATGTTCTGGCGCACCTTCTCGGGATTGTCCGCATTGTCCGTCAGCGCCTGCGCATCTGCAATCATGATATAAATTTTGTCAAATTCCCCGGAATTCTGCAGCTCTACCCTGCGGCGCAGGGAACCGACATAATGTCCGACATGCAGCCGCCCCGTCGGGCGGTCGCCTGTTAAAATAATCTTTGCCATATCGTTTTCCTCTTTGCTTTCTCGTATCAAATCGACTTTCCGCCTGCCGCCAGCGGCGGCGTGCCCGAAATCACGGCGCCCTGATACTGCGATACCTCCCTGCGCAGCCAGGCCAGCCACGAATCGAAGCCCTCTCCGGTCTTTGCGGAGACGAAAAGGATCTCCGCCTTCGGATTTAAGCGGCGGATGCGCTCCTTTACCGCCTCCTTGTCAAACTCGTCGAACACGCAGAGCGCGTCGCATTTGTTGATGAGCACCACGTCGCACACCGTAAACATAAGCGGATACTTTAACGGCTTGTCGTCCCCCTCCGACACCGAGAGGATCATCGCGTTTTTCGTGCTCCCGGTGTCAAACTCCGCGGGGCAGACGAGATTGCCGACGTTTTCCAGCACGACAAGGTCGAGCTCATCCGTGCCAAACTCCCGGATGCCCTGACGCGTCATGTCCGCATCCAGATGGCACATGCCCCCGGTGTGGATCTGAATCGCCCGCGCGCCCGCCTGCGTGATCGCCTGCGCGTCCACGTCGGAGTCGATGTCCGCCTCCATCACGCCGATCCTCATCTCATCCTTTAACGCCGCGATCGTGCGCTTTAAAACGCTCGTCTTGCCCGCGCCCGGCGACGACATGAGGTTGAGCAGATACGTATTCTGCTGCCGCAGCTCCTGTCGCAGCCGGTTTGCATCCGCGTTGTTGTCCGCAAAAATGCTGCGCTTTACCTCTATCACCCGAAAATCCGCCATCTCCCTTTTCCTTTCTGTCCATGCTTTGCCGCCCGGTCAGATGCCCGGCATCAGTCCGCGCCCTCCTCAAACAGCGGCGTCGAGAAGTACCGCTCCGCCGTATCCGGCAAAACCGTCACGACTGTTTTGCCCTTTCCGAGCTTTTTCGCGAGCCGCAGCGCCGCCGCGACGTTCGTGCCGCTCGAGATGCCGCACATGATGCCCTCCCTGCGCGCTAAGTCGCGCGCGGTCTGGATCGCCTCGCCGTCCGTGACAATGCAAATATCTTCATATATATTTTGATTCAGGATCGCAGGGATCACGCCGTCCCCGATCCCCATCTGCAGATGGGTTCCGATCGAGCCGCCGGAGAGAATCGCCGCGTGCTCCGGCTCCACCGCCCAGATGACCATGTCCGGGTTTTTCTCCTTTAACGTCTCGCCG
>CAMTZV010000328.1 GCA_947086625.1 uncultured bacterium
CGGACAAAAAAATGGCTGTCAACCGCGGGCTGAACTTTTCGAACTTTTCGCAAAGCAATCGCCACGCCGCCGGGTGACGCACTGGCTCCAACCAGGACACGCTTCCGCTCGGATAAAAACGCAACGGATGCCAGGCTCGAAAATACCTCGCCAAGCACCGACGTTTTTATAACGGTTTTGTTCTGGAGCCAGTGCGTCACCCGGCGGCTGGATATCGACTGCATTAATAGAAGATCTGCGGCACGAATGTCAGCAGCGCCGCGCCCGCAACCGCCCCGATTGCCACGGTGAGCAGGCTTTTTTTGCGGACGGCGAGCACGAGGGCGACCGCCACGCCCGCCAGCGACGGGACAAGCCCGCCCGCCGAGGTAAACACCGCCGGGAACGTCATAGCCGCCAGCACCCCGTAGGGGATATATTCCAGAAACGAGCGGACATAGACGTTTGTGATCTTCTTTTTCACGAGCACGAACGGCAGCGCGCGCAGAAGATACGTCACGAGCGCCATCACCGCCACATATTTGAAAAACTCCGATAAGCTAAGCATACTACACCTCCCCTGCCGGCTTTGCCTGTTCGCGTGCCTCATCCTCCGCCGCAACAGGGAAGCGCCATGCGCCGTAAGCCGCCGCGGCCACCGCGCAGACCGTCACCGAAAGGCCGCTCGAGAGCCGGATAAACGGCACATAGTAAATCACGCAGCTGAGAACCGCCGCGATGAGCACGACGGTGAGCACCGGCCTGCTCTCGGTCGCCTTCGGGATAATGATGGCGAGGAACATGCCGTAGATCGCGACACCGAACACCTCCGCCACGCCCGCCGGGACGATCTCGCCCAACAGTGCGCCGAGCAGCGTCCCCGTGCCCCAGCCGATGTAGGGCGTCAGGAAAAGCCCGGCAAAATAGCGTCTGCTCACCGGCTTTTCCTGCGACATCGCAACGGCAAAAATCTCGTCCGTCACGCCCATCGCCAGCACCCAGCGGAAAATGCCGCGAAACTTCTCGTCAACCTTCTGCGTCAGGGAGATCGACATGAGCAGATACCGCAGATTGATGAAAAACTGCGCGATCACCATCTCGATGAACGCCCCGCCCTCCATCATGAGCGTCAGCCCCGCAAACTGCCCGGCGCTCGTCACGTTCGTCAGCGAGATAAACGTCGCCTGCCACCACGAGAGGCCCATGCCCACGCCCAGTAATCCGAATGTAAAGGACACGGACAGATAGCCAAGGCAGATCGGCATACCGTCGCGCAGCCCTTTTGTAAAATTTTGTTCCATTGCTTTTCACCTCACGGATACGGCCCCAAAGGCCGTTTCCTCTTGTCTGTGATTTCCTCTTATGATAAACTGGTAACTGCCCGGTGCGCGCATGTCCTTCGCGCCACCCGGACGGTTTCAGGCCAAATATGCAAAAAAGGAGCGCTTACATATGAGTAAAGGTATTGCAGGAAAGAGCACATGGGTGCTCATCATGCTTGTTCTGATCGGAGCCGTGCTCGGCAGCTTCATCGGCAATCTCGCCGCGGGAAGCTCGTTTTCATGGCTCAACTACGGAAAAACGTTCGGGCTGACAAGCCCCCTCGTGCTGGATATGGCCGTACTCACCCTCACCTTCGGGCTGACGATCCATTTCAGCATCGCCACGATCCTCGGCATCATCATTGCGATTTTTATCTACCGCTTTATCTGACGGGCCACGAAGCCGCCGGCGCACTGTCAGAGGCTTCTTCCGGCTGTTCCCGATGAAGCAGGGCTTTGGGCGCCAGTCATCATCGCACCGCCAGAAACTGCTCAAAGTGTGCGATATCCTCCGCCGAGGGCAGCGAGGATACCGCACCGCTTCTCGTGACCGCCACCGCGCCGCACTTCGCGGCGTACTCCATCGCGGCCTTCATCTCCATCCCCTCGGACAGGCATTTGCACAGCCCTGCCATATAGCTGTCACCCGCCGCCACGGTATCGACCGCGTGCACCAAAAAGGCCGGCATCTCTATGACCGCATCCCCGCTCACATAAACCGAGCCCTTCTCGCCGAGCTTGACGATCACCTGCCGGATCCCCGCCGCAAGCAGCTCCCGCGCGCCGGAAATGATTTCCTCCCGGCTTACAAGTGTCCGTCCCACGAGCGTGGCAAGCTCCGTCTCATTCGGGCTGACGAGCCACGCGCCGGTAAGCTCCTGCGGCGTCCAGCCGTGCGCCGGCCCTGCATCGATGACGAGCCGTTTTCCAAGCTCCCCGCACAGCCGGATGATCTCATAGATTGCCGCGCGCGTGATCTCAAGCTGGATGAGCACCAGCGCACTCTCCGCGATCATCGGCCCGCAGACGTCCCGTATGTCGTCCGGCGTGATCGCCTCGTTCGCCCCGGCATAAACGATCATACGGTTTTCACCCGTCTCCTCCACGATGATATATGCCATACCGGTTCCCACATCCGCCCGCCTGACGCGGCTCATATCGAGCGGGTATGTGCCAAGATTTTCCAGAAGCGCGTCGCCGGAGGCATCGTTTCCCACGCACCCGAAATAGGACGTGTCCACGCCCAGCTTTGCCAGCGCGATTGCGGCATTTTCACCCTTTCCGCCCGGGTTTTGCCGCACGCTCCCCGCGATGACTGCCTCGCCCGCCGCCGGGGCATTTTTTACCGCCATCACCACATCCATGTTGATACTTCCGATGACACACACCTTACCCATAAGCGCCTCCCCGCAACAAAAATATTCTGTTACCTATCATACCGAAAAATTGCGTCCGCGTCTACACATAATTCAACTTCCCCTTTGCGGGCCTGTGCACACAAAAAGAATGACCGGGGAAATCCGGCCACTCTCTCTTGAAAGAAACTCTTGCATCATTGCTCGCGGGAATCAAACCGACTGCATTTATCCTTTCACACCCTGTTTATGTATCTACTCTCCGGTTTCGTCAAAATACTGTAGCATCCGAAACACCAGCTCCTGTTCATTTTGGCTGTACTTGTCGAGATTAACGGTTTTGTTTGCACTGATGTCAAGCAAGTAATCCGTTGATACATGGAATATCTGTGCCAGTGAAATCAGATTGTCGGTAGATGGAAAATTTGCCCCACACTCCCATGATTGGACGCTTGAGCGGCTGATGTGGATGCGCTTTGCAAGTTCCGACTGCGTCATACCCGCCTGCTCACGCAACTGGCTGATGCGTGTACCAATCGTTTCAATCATCTTTTGTCCCTCCCCTTGATAGTCTATAAAAATAGTATCAATTTCTCGCCAGCTATAGCCGACATTTGCGATGGTAATAATTGCCAAACAGGGGAAAAACGTGGAAAACTCCCGAAAATCCGATATTTTTATGTGCCCGTTCTTTTTTACAGGCCGCAAAAAATCCCCGGAACAAAAAACGTTCCGGGGATTGAAAGCTGTTTTCGTAATTTCTGTGCTTATCTCTTGGAGAACTGCGGTGCGCGTCTTGCAGCCTTTAAACCATACTTCTTGCGCTCCTTCATACGGGGATCGCGCG
>CAMTZV010000329.1 GCA_947086625.1 uncultured bacterium
GTCCTGCACTTCTAAAAATTTTTGTGAAGCCGTTTTGGGCGGACGAATGTTCAGAAGGGAACGTAACAGCCGCTTCCTTTCTGCTTCCTGTGTGGGAATATCGATCGATTTCAGCTCGCTGTTCTCATTTCGCAGATAATCTATGAGAAACACAAGCCTTTGTGTCTGTGTCATCGCGACCTCCTTTTCCTGCGGCCCATAAAGGGCAAGTCGTAGTTAAGTTATTCCGTCTGTTTTCTGGCTGCTGCGGCTTGTTTTTGCCCGCCTGCAGGCTTATAATATATCCGTAGCGAAAACGTGTAAAGTACGCACTTTATTGTGCCATAGTTACCAAAAGGAAACGAATGTGAAAAAACGGGGGTTTTCTATGGTGAAAAATTTGCCTGCCTGTCCGGTAGAAATGACGCTGATGCTGATCAGCGACCGTTGGAAGGTGTTGATTATCCGCGATTTACTGGACGGCACAAAGCGGTTTGGAGAATTAAAAAAATCGATTGGGAATGTATCGCAAAAGGTTTTGACAGCCAATCTGCGCGCAATGGAAGACAGTGGGCTGCTGACGCGGAAGGTGTATCCGGAAGTGCCACCGCGCGTGGAGTATACCCTGACGGAAACGGGGTACAGCCTGAAGCCGGTTTTAGACGCCATGGTAGCATGGGGGACGGAATACAAACAGAAAACCATGGAGTTAAGCTGACCGGGCAAAGTGGTAAAGTGGCAAAGTGAGGGATAATTCTTGCATATCCGTCGCGTTTGTAATAAAATATACTGACGGGTAAAAGGACGGCTGAGCGCAGCGCCTGTGCGCACGGTGCGCCGGCGTTCATCTGATATGAGGGAGGTAGTATATGGCATTGGCAAAAAAGCCGGTCAACGGCATGAAGGATATTTTGCCGGAGGAAATGCAGATCCGGGATTATGTGCAGGGTGTGATCAGGGAGACGTACCGCAGCTTCGGGTTTACGCCGATCGAGACGCCGTGCATGGAAAATATCGGAAATCTTTCAAGCAAGCAGGGCGGCGAGAATGAAAAGCTTATTTTCAAAATTTTAAAGCGGGGCGAGAAGCTAAAGCTTTCCGAGGCAAAGGAGGAGGCCGACGTCGTGGACTTTGGCATGCGCTATGACCTGACGGTGCCGCTGGCGCGCTTTTACGCCAACAATGCGAACGAGCTGCCGGCGCCCTTTAAGGCGCTTCAGATGGGAAACGTCTGGCGCGCGGACAGGCCTCAGCGCGGGCGTTACCGCCAGTTTATGCAGTGCGATATCGACATTCTGGGTGAGCCGGGAAATCTGGCGGAGATCGAGCTGATTCTCGCCACGACCACGACCATCGGAAGGATTGGCTTTGAAAATTTTGAGATCCACATCAACGAGCGGCGGATGCTGCGGGCCATGGCGCTCTACAGCGGCTTTGCGGAGGAAGCGTTTGATACGGTGTGCATTATTTTGGATAAAATGGACAAGATCGGGCGTGAGGGCGTTGCCGGAGAGCTTGAAAAGGAGGGCTTTGCATCGGAGGCAATCGGGAAATATTTAGCGCTTTTTGACGGCGTGAAGGCGGCGGACAACGGGCTGAAATATCTGGCGGATACTCTGGGCGATTTTCTGGAGCAGGGCGTGTATGAGAATCTGCAGGAGATCATCGATGCGGTGGAGACGGCGAAAACCGCAAAGTTCGACCTGATCTTCGACCCGACGCTCGTGCGCGGCATGGGCTATTACACGGGGACGATTTTTGAGATCGTTATGCCTGAGCTTGGCGCGGCCTGCGGCGGCGGCGGGCGTTACGATAAGATGATCGGGCGCTTTACCGGCAGGGACGTGCCCGCCTGCGGCTTTTCCATCGGGTTTGAGCGGATCGTGCTGCTTTTGATAGAGGGAGGGTTTCAGATCCCGGCGCAGCCCGCGAAAAAGGCGTATCTCATCGAGAAGGGCTATCCGTCCGAAAAGCTGGCGGAGGTCATAAAGAAGGCGCAGGCGGAGCGCGGCGAGGGGAAACAGGTGCTCGTTGTGCGCATGAACAAAAACAAAAAGTTCCAGAAGGAAAAGCTTGGCGCAGAAGGGTATACGGAGTTTGAAGAATTTTTTGCAAGATAAAATTGGAGGACAATATATGAGTGAATCGATGCAGGGAATGCACAGAAGCCACCGCTGCACGGAGGTGTCAAACGCCAATGTGGGCGAGACCGTGACCGTCATGGGCTGGGTGCAGAAGAGAAGAAATCTGGGGAGCCTGATCTTTATCGATCTGCGCGACCGCAGCGGGCTTTTGCAGCTTGTGTTTGACGAGCCGCAGATCGGCGAGACAGGGTTTGAGAAAGCGGGGACGCTGCGCAGCGAGTTTGTCATCGCCGTGACGGGCGTTGTGCAGAAGCGCACGGCTGCGGTCAACGAAAATTTAAAGACCGGGGATATCGAGGTCATCGCGAAGGAGCTGCGGGTTCTCTCGGAGTCCGAGACACCGCCGTTTCAGATTGAAGAAAACAGCAGGACGAACGAGGAGACGCGGCTGAAATACCGCTACCTCGATTTGCGCAGGCCCGACATTCAGAGTAATCTGATGCTCAGAAGCCGCGTGCTGACGCTGATGCGGGAGTTTATGGCGAAGGAGGGATTTATCGAGATCGAGACGCCGATTCTCTGCAAATCCACACCGGAGGGCGCGCGGGATTATCTCGTGCCTTCCCGCATCCATTCGGGCCATTTTTATGCGCTGCCGCAGTCGCCGCAGCTTTTTAAGCAGCTTTTGATGGCCAGCGGCTACGACCGCTATTTTCAGATTGCAAAGTGCTTCCGCGATGAGGATTTGCGGGCGGACCGTCAGCCGGAATTTACGCAGGCGGATATGGAGCTGTCGTTTGTCGATATCGACGATGTGCTCGACGTGAACGAGCGCTTATTGCAGTATGTGTTTAAAGAGTCCATCGGTGTGGACATCGCGCTGCCGCTGCCGCGCATGTCGTGGCAGGAGGCGATGGACCGCTTCGGAAGCGACAAGCCGGACACCCGCTTTGGCATGGAGCTGTGCGACGTCTCGGACGTGGTAAAGGGCTGCGGCTTTGGCGTGTTTACCGGGGCGCTTGAAGCGGGCGGGACCGTGCGCGGCATCAACGTGAAGGGGCAGGGCGCGATGCCCCGCAAGAAGATCGACAAGCTCGTCGAGTTCGCGAAGGGCTGCGGCGCGAAGGGGCTTGCTTATCTGTGTATTAACGATGATGGGAGTTACAAGTCCTCCTTCTTAAAATTTATGACGGAGGAGGAGCTTTCGGCGCTCGTGAAAAAAATGGCGGGCGAGCCGGGGGATCTTTTGCTCTTTGCGGCGGACAAGCATAAGATCGTCTGGAACGTGCTGGGCGCGCTGCGGCTGCAGCTTGCGGCAGAGCTTGGGCTCTACGACGAAAACCAGTACAATTTCCTCTGGGTGACGGAGTTTCCGCTGCTTGAGTGGTCGGACGAGGAGGAGCGCTTTGTGGCGATGCACCACCCCTTCACGATGCCG
>CAMTZV010000330.1 GCA_947086625.1 uncultured bacterium
CTCACTCCAGAATCGCCGCCAGATCCTTCATCGATTTCTCCCCGAGCAGCGTCTTTTCGTCGTTGATGACGACCATCGGGACGCGCTCGATCTTGTATTTCTCAACGAGATCGGGGTAGAGGTTCGCGTCGATCATCGTCGCGGTGAGCTTCGGGCTTAACGCAGCCAGATGCTGCGCGCCAATCACCGTCGCCGCGCAGTGGTGGCACGCCAGCGACACAAACACCTTCAAATCCGAATCCTTTTTCAGCTTCGCGAGCTTTTTCTCCGTCCACTTCTCCACCGGCTGTCCCGGGCCCGCCGCGTTGTAGCAGCCGAGCACGAACGAGTTCATCTCCTTGCCGCCCGGCACGCCGTAAAACGCAACGCCCGTAAATGCGCCGGCCTTGTACAGACCCATCGCGGGCGTACGCCCCTCCGCGTCAAAATCCGCCTCCGCTTTCGCGTTCGTCCCCTTCTCGCACACGGTCACAGAAACATGCTCCCCGAGCGTCTCCACGTCAAACAGGAGCGAGAGCAGCTCCCGGCTCTTCTCCTCGCCGCCGTCCACGACCGCGACGATCTCCAGATCCTCCGTCAGCTTGCCGAACACGTTTTTAATCTGCGCGCGCAGCTCGTCGTCCAGCAGCGCGGACGTTCTTGAAATATCTGCATAGGCTTCCATCATTCACCGTCCCTCCCTCTTAAAACCGGATTCGGCCCGGCCCACGCGCCGGGCCTCCTCAAACATATGCAACCGATTACAGCATCCCAACCAGATCAAGGCTCGGCTTTAACGTCTCTGCGCCCGGCTCCCACTTCGCGGGGCATACCTGATCGCCGTGCTCGCGCACGAACTGCGCCGCCTGAAGCTTGCGCAGAAGCTCCTTCGCATTACGGCCGATACCCATGTTGTGGATCTCATACGCCTGAATCATGCCGTCCGGATCCACGATAAACGTGCCGCGCAATGCCTGTCCGGCCTCCTCCACGAGTACGTCAAACTGCCTTGAGAGGTTCCACGCCGCGTCGCTTAGCATCGGGTATTTGATCTTTTTGATCGTGTCGGACGCGTCCGCCCACGCTTTGTGCACAAAATGGCTGTCCGTGGACACGGAGTAGATCTCGCAGCCCGCCTCCCTGAACTCCTCGTAGTGATCCGCCAGATCACCCAGCTCTGTCGGGCATACAAACGTGAAATCTGCCGGGTAGAAGAAGAAAATCTTCCACTTTCCGGCCGCCGACTGGTCCGTCACCCTGATAAACTCCCCGTTCTGATAAGCGTCGACCTCAAACGGCTCCACCTTTTTTTCTATAAAGCTCATAGTTGTTTCTCCTTTCATGCGCCCGGAGGCATTTTTAGTAGTTATTCCTATTTTCTAACAGAAAGCCGAAAAAATCAATCCCTGTTTTGTCATTTGTTTTATCATTTTCCACGTTTTGTCTATTTTGTTTTCGGCGGTATTTTGTTATACTATCCATAGCTGGGAAGCCGTCGGCTTCCGCTTAAGAAAAAGGAGGGCTTTACTATGGCAAAGGACGGATTAGGCATCGCCAATATGAACGGCGACACCAATAATGAGGACAAGAGCTGCGGGCTTACCGACATGAACTGTCTGGACGGACAGGACGAAAAGGGCCACAGCATCACCAACATGAACGGCGACACGGAGGACGAGGACAAGAGCTGCGGGCTCACCGACATGAACTGCGTGCAGTAAAAATGGTCATAAGAAAACCGCCTGCCGACTGACAGGCGGTTTCCTTTGTCCGCGCGCGGCGCCCGGGGCTACATCATACCCCACACCCAATAGATGATCCCCAGGATCCAGCTCGTAAAGATTCCGTATAAGATCACAGGGCCGCAGATCGTAAAAATTTTCGCGCCGCAGCCAAAGACGTTTCCCTCGCTGCCGCGAAACTCGATGGCCGGGGCCGCCACACTGTTTGCAAATCCCGTGATCGGCACGAGCGCCCCGGCGCCGCCCCATTTTGCGAAGGTCGGATAAATGTTGAGCCCCGTGAGCAGCACGCTCAAAAATACGAGCACGAGCGTGCACCACATCGGCGCCATCTCCTCGTCTGCGCCCATCGCCTTTGCGGCGTTTAAAATGCCCTGCCCGATGCAGCAGATCACACCGCCCACGACAAACGCCTTCGCCATATTCTGGCCAAGGCTGTAGGTCGGGGTCACCTGCTTCACATAGTCATTGTATTCCTTTTGCTGCTGCTTTTTCTCCGGCGGCAGCGTATCGTTTTTCATCATAGCGCATCTCCCTTTCGCGCGGCCGTCCAGGATTCAGCCCAGGACCGCCCGCTCATAGTCGTTTTATGCTATTGTGGCTCCTGCGCCGGATTTTATGCAGATCGCGCTAAACTTTTCCAGCAATCCCACCGATAAAAAGTACATCTGAATGACATATATGTACACAGAAATAAAAAATACAGGACGAACCAGGGACGGTAAATTGATTTTGGAAAAGGGATATTTCCAGATCTTTTTATGGTTCTTTTATTTTGCTTTGTAGGGAGACAATCAAAATAAACCGGTATCCTTGTCAAAGGGAGCGATGTTTTGATTATTCAATCGAGTAATATCGGCATGGCCGGAAGGCGTAATTTTTCTTCCCGGTCTTTATCCTCGCAAACGATGAGCCTCTGGGGGAAAAATTCACTTTCCATGTCCGCCGGCAGCTCTTCGCAGGCACAGCACGCCATTTACGGCGGCAGGCAGGGCGGCGCGAGCTTTTCCGACAACCTGTTTGACCGCTTTCAGGCAAGCCAGAACGTAAACGGCTTAAACCGCCTGAACAACAACAGCCGTATGCAGAATCTGCTGAAAATACGGGACGAAACCTTAAACCATCTGTTAAACCTCCTGTTGGGCAAAGACGCGCGCATGAGCGGCGGTTCTCTTCTGGGGGAGAGCATCACGCGGCCGGCAGGCGGACAGTACAGCTCGGAATTCTATTTTGAGGAAAACGAGACGACCTCCTTTGCCACCGAGGGCACGGTAAAAACCTCGGACGGACGGGAGATCAACTTCAATGTGGAGCTTTCCATGAGCCGTTCCTTCACCCAGTACGCCGCGCAGCAGATCGATTTCGGCGCGCCGCGTCTCATTGACCCGCTGGTCATCAATCTGGACGTACCTGCTGCGGACGTTCAGGATCAGAAATTTATGTTCGACCTCGATGCGGACGGACACGAGGAGGCGATCTCGCGCCTTGGCCCCGGCAGCGGCTTTTTAGCCCTCGACAAAAACGGGGACGGAAAAATCAACGACGGAAGTGAGCTGTTCGGCGCCACAAACGGCAACGGGTTTGCAGAGCTGGCGAAATACGACAGCGACGGAAACGGATGGATCGATGAAGCAGACGAAATTTTTGACAAGCTGCTCATCTGGAGCAAGGACGCGAACGGAAATGACCATCTGGTCGGCCTTGGCAAGGCGGGCGTGGGCGCAATTTATCTCGGCGCACAGGACACGCAGTTCTCCATGAACAAC
>CAMTZV010000331.1 GCA_947086625.1 uncultured bacterium
GTACAGGCTGAGATTGAGGACTGGTGCAGGGCTGCACAGGTGCGCCGCCGTTTCCGCAATACGAACCTGGCGCAGATCGGTCGCCCTTATCCCGGCATGATGGATCTCTACATCGACGAGACGAACCTTTACCACAGAATGTTCCTCTACACAAAGCAGTTTGACTGGGAGAAGATGTGGGCGATTGCCGACGATATCACCGACGAGGAGGCGATCCGTGCCAAGGCGCAGGACATCCTTGACACGTTTGACATCGAGGACGGCGGCACGATCGAAAAAGTCTGGGAGATGGCGAAATATGTGGTTGCTTTCGAGCAGTGGGTGAAGGACGAGCAGATCGGTTTCGTAGCTTCCCACTATGACGGATTCGCGCAGGGGAAGGCAGGCGTGCTCGACAGTATGCTGATTCCGGCGTTTTCCATGCTGATCAAGCAGGGTGTTGCCTGTGCGGTGGAAGGCGATATCAAGGTTGCCATGGCCATGAGCATTTTAAAGACCATTTCCGGAATGGGACAGCTCTCCGAGATGTACTCCATCGACTTTGAGAAGGATATCTGCATTATCGGCCACAGTGGCTCCGGAGACGCCGACATCTCGGCAAAGAAGCCGACCATGAAGATTGTGCCGGTGTTCCACGGAAAGACCGGCGGCGGTTATCTGACCCAGTTCTATCCGCACCTTGGCCCGGTTACCTACTTGGGCATTACGCAGGATAAGGACGGCCATTTTAAGTTTGTTGTAGCGGAAGGCGTCAATGAGGACGGGCCGATCTTCAAGTTCGGAGATACCAATATGCGCACGCGCTTTACCTGTGGCGCGCGGGAGTTCTGCAACCGTTGGAGCGAGGCAGGCCCTACGCACCATATGGCGGCGGCATCCGGCAGACTCATTGACACGATCTTGAAGGTTGCGAAGATTTTTGATGTTCCGGTGGATATTATCACGAGATAGAAGGCAGAGAGCAGATAGGAGATAACAGTTCAACCGCATGCCAAACTGCTGCGATAGAAGTGGTACATGAATGTGAATTTTCATCTGCCACTTCTATTTTTTGTCAGGGGAGTTCGGTTTCAGGCGGTTGTTGGAAAACGGGATCCGTAATCAAAATTTTGGAAAGAGAAGTTTGCAGCCTATGGAAGTCAGATTTTATGAAAACGCGGAGGATTCCCTGCTGAAATTCGCGGTTATCGTCGCAAGGTCAGATGGGAAATGGGTGTTTTGCAGGCACAGGGAGAGAAGCACCTACGAGCTTCCGGGCGGGCACAGGGAACCTGGCGAAGCGATTCTGGATACGGCAAAGCGGGAGCTTGAGGAGGAGACGGGAGCGCTTGATTTTGACATACGGCCGGTATGCGTCTATTCTGTCACGGGAAAAACACGGGTGAACGAGACCGGCGAGGAAACCTTCGGGATGCTCTACAGCGCACAGATCCGGGTATTTGCGCACGAGCTGCATCATGAAATGGAAGAAATTTTGCTGTCGGAGAGGCTTCCGGATGACTGGACGTATCCGCTCATACAGCCGCTGCTGCTCGCCGAATACGAGCGGAGGATGGGGCGGCAGGGCATGGAAGTATGTGAGGAAATGGCAGATGCCGCGCCGCACACGCCGCTGTCTGAAATGACGCTGGAGCAATTGTGGGAGCTGTTCCCGATTGTCCTATCCGCGCATCAGAGCTGCTGGGCGGACTGGTACGAGGAGGAGAGGCAGAGGCTAATCTCCATTTTGCCGGACGTGGCGGTAAAAATTCATCACATCGGAAGCACGGCCATCGCCGGCATATGGGCGAAGCCGATCGTCGATATCCTCGTCGAAATCCCGGAGGGCGCTTCTATGGAAGCCGCAGAAGAAGCGCTCGTAAAGGGTGGTTATCTGTGTATGTCCAGGCAGGAAAACAGAGCATCCTTTAACAGGGGCTACACGGAAAAAGGCTTTGCAAAGCAGGTCTTTCATGTGCATGTGCGCCGTGCGGGCGATCACGCGGAGCTGTATTTCCGCGATTACATGAACGCGCATCCCGCGCTTGCAAAGGAGTACGAGCAGCGAAAGCTTTCCCTGTGGAAAAAATACGAGCACGACCGGGACGCCTACACGGAGGCGAAAAGCGCGTTTGTGAAAGAATACACGGCGCGTGCGCGGGAGGAATACGGGGACATATGATGGATGTATACTGGCAGACAGAGTTGGGCTTGGAAAAGTATTTACTTCTCTCAGAGAAGAAACCGGAGCAGACATTGGTTACGGTTTTCGCGTATCCGTGTGGACAGCAGCAACATGAGTAGAGATTGCAAAGAGGCATCCCCTCTATACCGTATTTCGTGACAGCGGTCTGGCAAGCGACAGCGTTGCCGTGAATTTTGAACAGATTTTTGAGACTTATAGTCCTAAGACGAGGAGAAAAGTACTGTAAATGGAAGAAAATATATTTTTTGAAAATATTGCTCATATTTTGAATGCTGCGCGGGAAAATGCGAAAACGGCAGTGAATATTACAATGGTGTATGCTTATTATGAAATTGGCAGAACGATTGTGGAAGAAGAGCAAAGAGGAAAGGGACGTGCGGAATATGGTAAACATATGTTGCAGGAATTGTCGGAATATCTTACAGAAAAATTTGGGAAGGGCTTTTCCGTCGGCAATTTGAAAAATATCCGTCAATTTTATAAAACATATGTATCGGATCAGATTGGCGAAACAGTGTTTAGCCAATTTGAAAATATTCCATCTGTGGGAAATGGCAGAAGGTTTTGTCTGAGCTGGTCGCACTATCTTTTCCTTATGCGGATTAGAAATGTTGATGCGCGCCATTTTTATGAAATAGAGTCTGTCAAAAATAATTGGAGCTTACGGGAATTAAAAAGACAGTTTGACACCGCATTATTTGAAAGACTGGCCTTAAGCATTGAAAAGGACAGAGTCATAGAATTATCCAGAAAAGGGCAGATAATCGAGAAGGCTTCGGATGCGGTAAAAGATCCTTATGTTTTGGAATTTCTTGGTCTTGAAGAAAGGCCTGAGTATTCTGAGAGTGAGCTTGAAAGCAGAATTATAGATCATTTGCAGGAATTTTTGATGGAGATGGGAAAAGGCTTTACGTTTGTCGGGAGGCAGGTCAGATTTACTTTTGACGAGGAACATTTTATAGTAGATCTTGTTTTGTATAACAGGCTGCTCCGTTGTTTTGTGATCGTTGATTTGAAAGTAGGAAAGCTGAAACATCAGGATCTGGGGCAGATGCAGATGTATGTAAATTATTATGACCGTTATGAGAAATCGGAGGATGAGAACCCGACGATAGGGATATTACTCTGCAATGAAAAGAGTGATCGTATGGTGGAGCTTACTCTCCCGAAGGACAGTAATGTTTATGCGTCAAAGTATGAATTGTATTTGCCGGATAAAAAACTTCTTCAGGAAAAACTGATCGAATGGTTGGAGGAGGAAAATGCCAGTGAGTGACATGAAATTT
>CAMTZV010000332.1 GCA_947086625.1 uncultured bacterium
TCGGCGGATGATCCAGCTTGCTCATCGTGATCTTTACGTCGTCGTCCTTATAGGAAAACTCCGTCAGCGACGACTGCTCTATGATTTCCACTAACTTCCCGATCTGTTCTACATTCATGATGATTCTCCTCCTGAAATTTATAGTTGTATCCGTTGTCACGCAAAACGGCTGAAACATGCTATCCGACAAACAGCTTGCTCACGCGCTTTGCCACGAGACGGCAGTCCAAAACCTCCTTGCACGGCACATGGATCGCACTGCGCATCTTCTCATATGCCCGTTCCTCCTCCAGATAGAGCTTCTGCGCCTCCTGCACGCTCACCGCCGTAAAGCGTACCCTGTGATCCGTCTTGCGCTGCACGAGCTTCGGGATGTCCACAGAGGCGACCGTGGCGATCTTCGGATAGCCGCCGGTCGTCTGGCGGTCGGAGAGCAAAATGATCGGCTTTCCGTGGCTGGGCACCTGCACGGAGCCGTAGGCGATGCCGTCCGAGATCATATCCGCGGACTCTTTTGCGGCGATGAACGGCCCCTCCAGCCGGCAGCCCATGCGGTCAAAATCGCTCGTCACCGTGTAATCCTGCGACAGAAACGTCTCGATGCCCTTCCTGTCAAACATCGTATCCTGCGGCCCCATCACAACGCGAAGCGTCGCGGATTCCTGTGAAAAATCGTCGGGCTTTAGCTTTCGTGACAGAAAATACGGGAGGTAGCGGCGCTTGATGCGGAAATTGATGTAGTCCTCATCCTTGAGCTTGCGCCCCTTAAAGCCTCCGATCCCGCTCTTTAAATTCGTGCAGCGGCTCCCCATCACGACTGGGATGTCAAGATAGCTGGAAAACGCAATGTAACCCCGGCTCCCGGTGCGGGCGCTTGCGAACTTTAAAATATCGCCGCGGTTGATGTAGAGCGCCTGATACATCGGCGCTGGCTCTCCGTTCAAGGTCGGCGTGAAGTCCCCGCCGGTGATCGCGATGATCGTCTCCGACGTAAACTGCAGCGTCGGCCCGATCAGCGTAAACTCCAAAACGGCCTCGTTTTCCGGGTTGTCGAGCAAAAGGTTTGCGATCTTAAACGACCGCACGTCCATGACGCCCGCCACGGAAAAGCCCTGGCTCTGGTAGCCGGTGCGCCCCAAATCCTGCACCGTCGTCAGCATTCCTGCCTTTAACACGCGAATACCCATCTGCTACACCTCCCCTTCCACGACGCATACGGCATAGGAGCCGTCCGCAACCGCCTGCTCGATACGCTGATACTCCGCCTCGTCGACCGGCACAAAGCGGATGTAATCGCCCGCCTCCACCAGAATCGGCGTCTCACGCCCGGGATCGTACGTCTTTACCGGAGTCATCCCCATGAGCTGCCAGCCTCCCGGCGAATCCATCGGATAGATGCCCGTCTGAGAGCCTCCGATGCCCACGCTGCCCGCCGGGATGCGGATGCGCGGATTGGCGAGGCGCGGCGTGTGGATGCGCGCGTCCAGCCCGCCCAGATACGTAAATCCCGGAAGAAAGCCAAGCATGTAGATCAGATAATCCGTACCGCTGTGAATGTCGATAACCTCCTGCTCGCTTAGCCCCGCGTGATCCGCGATCGTGCCAAGGTCAGGCCCGTAAGCCCCTCCGTAGCAGACCGGGATCTCGTACACCTTCTTTTTCCTCGCGCCCGCGGCGATCTCGATCGAGAGAATGCCCTCCATGCGCTCCCGCAGCTCGCCGTAGGAAATCACGCGCGGGTCATAGTTGATGAGCAGCGAGCAGAACGCGGGGATCAGATCGACCACGCCCTCGATGTGCTGCTCCTTCATGAGCGAGACGGTCGCAGCAATCTTTGCATTGATATCCGGGTCGATGGCATTGCCAAACTGTATCAGAAGCGAGCTGTCTCCCGCCGTCATGATCTTCCCATTTTGCATAAAAACCACCCCTTTCCGCAGCCGCCGCGGCAAACGCATTGTGCCGAGCAGCCGTCTTTTTTAACGATTTACAAAAAGGTGCTTTCCTCTCTGTTACGGATTGGATCGCACCTTTTTCATCCTGAATATTTTTTTACCCGTTTAGAACAGGCCGCCCAGCTTTGACACGAACGTCGTCACGCCCATGTACGCGGACAGCGCAACCACGATGATGCCGAGGATCGTCAGCACGATCGGATGCGAATAGCCCTCGCCCATGATGGATTTTTTGTGCGCCGCAATGAGGCAGATGCCGAGTGTCACCGGCAGAATCAGCCCGTTAAACGCGCCCGCCAGAACGAGCAGCGTCGCCGGATTTCCAAGGATGAGCATGATCAGCGTGGAAACCGCGATAAACAGAATGATTACCAAATTCTCCCCCTTCTCAATCGACTTGTTGAACGTCTTTAAGAAGGAGACGGACGTATAAGCCGCGCCGATGATCGACGTGATCGCCGCGCACAAAAGCACAAGGCCTGCAAAGCGGTAGCCGATCTCGCCCGCGCCCTGACGGAACGCATCCGCTGCGGGATTGCCCGCATCCAGCGCCACGCCCTTGACGACAACGCCTAAGATCGCGAGGAAGAGGAAGACGCGCACGAGCGTCGCGATCGCGATACCCATAACGGAGCTCTTCGTGATCTCCTTCTGGTTCTCTTTTCCGGTGATACCCGCGTCGATCAGGCGGTGTGCGCCCGCAAAGGTAATGTATCCGCCCACGGTACCGCCCATCAGCGTCAGGATCGCGGGGAACAGGTTCACCGCGCCCGCCTCGGGAAGGAACGTGTTTTTCAGCGCGTCGCCCACCGGCGGCTTCACGATAAAGATCACGATAAAGATGACGACGATCATGATGCCGCCGAGCACCTTTGCGATCGTATCCATCGCCGCCTTCGCGTTTTTCAGCAAAAATACGACGATCGCCAGAGCGCCCGCGAGTATGTAGCCGACGTTCGTGGGGATGCCGAGCAGCGTGTTAAAGCCGAGCGCGCCGCCGCCCACATTTCCGATGTTGAAGACAAGGCCGCCGAGCACGATCATGAACGATACGAAGTAGCCGAGGCCGGGCAGCAGCTTATTTGCCACGTCCTGCCCGCGCAGCCCGGTCGTGCAGAGCACACGCCAGATGTTGAGCTGTGCGATTGCCGACAAGATGATCGATACTAAAATAACAAAGCCGAAGCTCGACTTGTACTGATCCGTAAAGGTCGCTGTCTGTGTCAGAAATCCCGGACCGATTGCGGAGGTTGCCATCAAAAACGCTGCGCCGAGCAGCGCGCCGCCTCCCTGTTTCTTTTCTGCCATAACGAATAATCCTCCTGTTTCTTAACTATAATGTTACCATTATAGCCGAAACAGGAGGATTCGTCAAATAAAACGCACTTTAGATTCTACGGAGTTATAACAGTTCGGCCCGCTTTTTCAGCGAAGCAGCCTTTCTTCCGTCCGCGCATATGTTTTTTCAATCTGCTCCAGTAGTTCGGGAGTAAAATGAAGCCCTGCCGTCGGCG
>CAMTZV010000333.1 GCA_947086625.1 uncultured bacterium
GACGGCGATACGAGGGGCGGCGCGGCGCTTTCTATCCGCGCGGTGACCGGCAAGCCGATCCTGTACGTGGGCATGGGCGAGAAGCTCTCCGATCTGGAGCAGTTTTACCCCGACCGCATGGCGTCCCGCATCCTTGGCATGGGCGATGTGCTGACGCTGATTGAAAAGGCGGAGGCCCAGCTCGATGCGGACAAGGCAAAGGAGATGGAGCAGCGCCTGAAAAAGGCGGAGTTTTCCTTTGACGATTATCTGGAATCCATGAGTCAGATGAAAAAGATGGGGGGCCTTAGCAGTGTGCTCGGCATGATGCCGGGCATGGGCGGCGCGCAGATGGCGGAGCTTGAAAACGCCATGGATGAAAAAAAGATGGCGCGCATCGAGGCGATCATCTATTCCATGACACCGAAGGAGCGGGCAAATCCGGGCCTGCTGAATCCGAGCAGAAAGCGGCGCATCGCAAACGGCGCGGGCGTGGATATCTCGGAGGTCAATCGTCTGGTGAAGCAGTTTGAGCAGGCGCGCAAGATGATGAAGCAGCTTCCGGGCATGATGAAGGGCAGAGGCGGTAAAATGGGAAGATTTCGATTACCATTTTAACCCATAGAGGAACAACAGGGAAAAAGTTTAAGGAGGTGAAACAGATGGCAGTAAAGATCAGATTGAAGAGATTAGGACAGAAGAAGGCTCCTTTCTATAGAATCGTTGTTGCGGATTCGAGAACCGCCCGCAACGGTCAGAGCATCGAGGAGATCGGTACCTACGATCCCACGAAAGACCCCAGCGAGTATCATGTAGATGCAGAGGCGGCAAAGAAATGGCTGGCGAACGGCGCGCAGCCTACCGAGACTGTTGCGAAGATTTTCAAGTTAGCAGGCATCGAGAAATAAGTGAGGTAGACCAATGAAGGAGTTAGTGGAAGTAATCGCAAAAGCTCTGGTCGATTACCCGGATGAGGTCGTAGTCACTGAGACAGAAACCGATAAGTCCATCGTTGTGGAGCTTCGCGTTGCACAGTCTGATATGGGTAAGGTGATCGGTAAACAGGGCCGCATTGCGAAGGCAATCCGATCTGTTGTGAAAGCGGCAGCCTCAAAAAGTGAAAAGAAGGTTATTGTGGATATTATGCAGTAGCTAAGGGACGCATACTTGTAACGCGTCGTTTCATATTATTATGGAAATTATTTTTGGAAATGCGGAAAGGATGGCATATGGAAGATTTATTGCAGGTCGGTGCAATTTTGGATACACATGGGCTGCGCGGCGAGGTAAAGGTATTTCCGACCACCGACGACAAACGCCGTTACGATACGCTGCGGGAGGTGGCGCTGTGCACGAAGGACGGCGGTTATATCCGTCTGGAGGTGGAGCGGGTGCGCTACGCGAAAAACCTTGTCATTGTGAAATTTAAAGGCTACGACCACATCAACGACATCGAGCAGTACAAAAAGTGCAATCTGTACGTGACGCGCGAGCACGCGGTGGCGCTTGCCGAGGACGAATATTTTGTGGCGGACCTCATTGGGCTTGCCGCAAAAAGCGATGAGGGCGAGGCGCTCGGCGAGGTGGCGGAGGTGCTCTCCACCGGGGCAAACGACGTGTACGTGATCAGGGACGAGGCGGGCGGCGAGCTGCTGGTTCCCGCCATTCACGACTGCGTGCGGGAGATCAACACGCGGGAGGGCTACATGGTGCTGCATCTTCTGCCGGGACTGCGGGAGGCGAACAAAAAGGGATAGGCTATGAAATTTTATATATTGACACTGTTCCCGGATATGGTTTCTTTCGGCCTGAACACGAGCATTCTCGGGCGCGCGGCGGCGCGGGGGCTTTTGCACATCGAGTGCGTCAATATCCGGGATTACACAAAGGATAAGCACAAAAAAGTGGACGATTACCCTTACGGCGGCGGCGCGGGGATGCTGATGCAGGCGCAGCCGGTGTACGACGCGTGGAGATCGGTTGCAGAGCGGATCGGAGGGCGGCCCCGCACGGTGTATCTGACCCCGCAGGGGCGTACGTTTGACCAGGGGCAGGCGAAGGAGCTGGCATTGGAAGAAGATCTGGTTTTGCTCTGCGGCCATTACGAGGGGATCGACGAGCGCGTGCTCGAGGAGATTGTGACGGATTATGTGTCGATCGGGGACTATGTGCTCACGGGCGGCGAGCTGGCGGCGATGGTGGTGGCGGATGCCGTCAGCCGCATGGTGCCGGGGGTGCTCACGAATGACGCCTCCGGCAGTCTGGAATCCTTCGAGGGCAGTTTGCTGGAATATCCGCAGTATTCCCGCCCGGAGGAATGGATGGGGAAAAAGGTGCCCCCGATCCTGCTCTCGGGCGACCACGCAAAGGTGGATGCATGGCGGCGGGAGCAGGCCGTGATCCGCACCGCCGAGCGCCGCCCGGATCTGCTGGAAAAAGCGGCGCTGAGTGAAGCCGAGCGGGCGCTGTGTGCGGAGGTTTTGCGGGGCGGCTGATTTGGAGCGCGCCGTGAAAACCGGAAGACATGTGGTGCGCCTGATCGTTATAGTAATTGTAGATATTTGTCAGATACAGCCCGTTGTAATAGCGGGCAGCCCTCTTTAGAAAGGAATGAATCATATGCTTACATTGTTGTTTACAGTTTTAATGCTTGTCGTGTTCGGAAAACTGCTCGTGTTTTCCGTCAAAGCGTCGTGGGGCATCGCGAAGATACTGCTCACGGTCGTTTTTCTGCCGTTCATTTTAATTGCAATGGCATTTGCGGGGCTGATGGCGCTGGCGCTTCCGGTGCTTTTGATTGTCGGTGTCTGTACGTTTGTGAAAGCGGCGCTCTAGGGCGCTGTTTTTGCCGGGACTTGCTGTGGAAAGCCTTGTAACGGGCGTGGAAAACGGGTATACTGGTTACATCAGAAAAGAAAGCGGGTGAATGGCTCATGAAAAGGCTTCCGTTGCCGATCGGGATTGAATTTTATAAGGATATGGTAAACAAGCCCTACTATTACGTGGATAAGACTTTGCTCATCAAAGAATTGCAGGAAAAGGGCGGAAAGGTGAACCTGTTCACCCGTCCGCGCCGGTTTGGAAAAACGCTTACGCTTCAGATGCTGCGCACATTTTTCGAGCAGGAGATCGGCCGCGACGGGGAGGCCGTGGACAACAGCCGC
Organism: uncultured bacterium; assembly: GCA_947086625.1. Classification (GTDB taxonomy): domain Bacteria; phylum Bacillota; class Clostridia; order Lachnospirales; family Lachnospiraceae; genus W0P33-017. Next base: position 3,144 of record CAMTZV010000333.1, read on the forward strand.
TATTTTGCTGGCACAAAGATCATGGAGGCGGGGGATGCGTGCACGGCTCTGATGGGCCGGTATCCGGTCATTTCGCTCTCGCTCAAGTCGGCGAAGCAGCCGAACTTTCGGATGGCGTATGCGTGCCTGCGGGAGACGATCGCGTATGAATTTGACAGACACAGCTATCTTTTGCGGGCGGATTGCATTGCGGAAAACGACAAAAAGAAATTTGAGGAGCTGAGGGGGCGCAGCGCCGGGCAGGAGGACTATGCCACATCCCTTGCCTTTTTGTCCGGATGCCTGTACAGCTATCACGGCAAAAAGGCGATTATCCTGATCGAC
>CAMTZV010000334.1 GCA_947086625.1 uncultured bacterium
GGGGTTGCCGTGACTTCACAGATCCTATGTATCTCCATCACTCTGAATAAGGGAAATTCTAATATGTTTCCAGCTCCCACACGGAAGCGAAAAATTTGTAACAGGATTTGATATATCCCAGTAACATTACCTTACTCCATATATCGTCAGATGTCAACAGAAGTTTACCCGGTATTCCTGTAAATTTTTGTAACCGCGGTTAGTTTTTCATTGACAAACGGATATTTTGCGCAGATAATAAAAAGTATGAAGACAATAAACACGATCGAGCTGCGCCCGGGCATGGTCACGGCCGGCTCAATAAAAACGAGAAAAGGGCAGGAAATCATTCCCGCCGGCACAACTTTAACAAAGCAGCTCATCTCCCGTATCGAGTTTTATGGGATCGGTGCGGTGTCCATTGACGAGACTTCGATGCTGACAGAGGAGGAGGTTCAGGCGGCCCTTCAGGCAGCCATGACGCAGAAGCTCGCAAATACACCAAAAACAGCCGAACAACCGTCCGTACCCGAGACGCCGAAGAATGAGGTTGCCTATTCCCAGCAGGTGAAGCGGAGCAAATCCTTTCAGGAGTATTCGTTAAATTCCACATTGGTCACAAATACGCTGCAAAAGCAGCTGGAGGGCTTTGTAAACGAAGGAAAGCCGATGGATTTCGACGAGCTTTTGCGGGTTGTAAAGTCGCTCATCACACCCGGTCAGACGATCATCCAGTATTTCGACATGCTGCACAATCTGCGCTCCATCGACGACAGCGTCTACTCGCACTCGTTAAATGTCGCGATGATTTCGCGTATTCTCGGCAAATGGCTGAAATGGAGCGGCGACGACCTCGACCAGCTTGTGATCGCGGGTCTGCTGCACGACATCGGAAAAATGAAAATTCCGCCGGAGGTACTGAACAAAGAGGGCAAGCTGACCGACGAGGAGTTCGAGATGATCCGCTGGCACCCGCGCGCAGGCTATGATCTGATCAAAGACTTAAACATCGACTCGCGCATTAAAAAGGCGGCCCTGCAGCACCACGAGCGCTGCGACGGCACCGGCTATCCCGAAAAGGCAACGGTTGCCTCCCTCGACGAGTTCTCGATGGTCATCGCCATCGCCGATGTCTACGACGCCATGACTGCCGCGCGCAAATACCGTGCGCCGCTCTGTCCGTTCCAGGTCATCCGCGAGTTTGAGCGCGACGGGTTCCACAAATACAAGACGCAGTTTTTGCTCACGTTTTTACAGCGCATCGCAACGACCTACCAGAACAACCGCGTCATCTTAAACGACGGGCGGGCGGCAAAGATCATCCTGCTCAACCAGAACGCGCTCTCCGAGCCCCTTGTACAGCTCAACGACGGCTCCTGCATCGATCTGGCGTCCTCACCGCTGTACATACAGTCGATTGTATAAGATCGTATGACGGGCACTGCCTGTGTGCATAAGAAAAAAGAATGCGAACAGCCGCATTCTTTTTTTTCATCTATTATTCAGGAAACCTTTAACGTGAACTTTTGCAGCTCCTTCTCGGAGCTGACCTTTTTGATCTGCGCGCCAAGGCTCTCCAGCTTCTCCTCAAAGTGCTCGTAGCCGCGCTCGATATAATAGATATCGTCCACCGTTGTGATGCCCTCGGCGGCCAGGCCCGCGATGACAAGCGCCGCCCCCGCCCGCAGATCGGGTGCGCTCACCCGCGCTCCGGTATACTTTTTCACGCCCGCGATGATGGCGATATTGCTCTCCACCTTGATATCCGCGCCCATGCGCGTCAGCTCGTCGACATACTTAAACCGGTTTTCAAAGATGCTCTCGGTCACGGTACTCGTGCCCTCCGCGATGCCAAGCAGCACGGACATCTGCGGCTGCATATCGGTCGGGAAGCCCGGATAGGGCAGCGTCGTCACCTGCGTGTGGCGCATCGGCTTCGCGCAGACCACGCGCACCGCGTCGTCGAACTCCTCCACCTCACAGCCGACCTCCAAAAGCTTTGCGGTCGTCGCCTCCAGATGCTTCGGGATCACATTTTTCACGGTGACGTCCCCGCGGGTCGCAGCCGCCGCGAACATAAACGTCCCGGCCTCGATCTGATCCGGAATGATCGCGTATTCGGTTTTGTGCAGCCTCTCCACGCCCACGATACGGATGACGTCCGTGCCCGCGCCGCGGATGCCTGCGCCCATGCTGTTTAAGAAGTTCGCCACATCGACGACGTGCGGCTCCTTCGCCGCGTTCTCGATGATCGTCTTGCCCTCCGCCATCGCCGCCGCCATCATAATGTTGATCGTCGCGCCGACGGACACCTTGTCGAGATAAATGTGGGTGCCACGCAGATGATCGGTTTTTGCAGTGATAAGCCCGTGCTGGATCTCCACGCTCGCGCCAAGCGCCCGAAAGCCCTTCAGGTGCAGATCAATCGGACGGCTTCCGATATCGCAGCCGCCGGGCAGTGCCACCTGCGCCTTTTTGTACTTGCCAAGCAGCGCTCCCAAAAGATAATAGGAAGCACGGATCTTTTTAATATATTCATAGTCAACGCTCATGTCGCAAATGCTGCTGCCGTTGATCCTGACCGTGTGCGCATCCACACGATCCACTCTCGCACCAATCCCCTCGATTGCGCCAAGCAGTACGTTGATATCCCGGACATCCGGAAGATTATCGATCGTGACCGTCTCATCCGTCATGATCGACGCGGCGAGGATCGCAAGCGCGGCATTTTTCGCGCCGCCGATCTCCACTTCCCCAACCAGAGGATTGCCGCCCTTAATGATATATTGTTCCATCTTGCACCTCTGCAAAAAATTTTCATAACAAACCACGTAATTATAGTGGCAATACAGTCATTTGTCAAGCCAATATTAAGACCCAAAACGCGGGCCGTGACAGTGGAGCCGAAGGCTGAACCGTTACCACGAGCCATTCAGGTGACGGCTGAGCTGTACATCATTATATCAATTTTACATCCATTTGTAAACAATAGAATCCACGCTTCGCGGGTCGTGAGTAACAGTTCAGCCCGCGCCCATTCGCAGAGGCGCCTGCGGCGCTTTCCCGCTGCTAACGCAGCTAACTCTGCTCAAATCGGGCGCTCCGCTCATCGTCTGCGTCATGTGCTCACTCATGCAAGCATGGTTCGCACATTTCCTTGACGATGGCTGAACTTTTACAGTCGTGAACTATGATGTTATTGTATGCTCCTTTAAGTCGTCCCGTGCGAAAGCCCGCGTCAATGCGCAAACTGGCTGTTGTAGAGCTTCGCATAAAAGCCGTCCGCCGCCAGCAGCCCGTCGTGATCCCCCTGTTCTATAATATGCCCGTCTTTCATGACAAGTATTACATCCGCGCTCTGAATTGTTGAGAGACGGTGCGCCACGATAAAGCTCGTGCGCCCCTTCATCATCGTGGCAAAGGCATTCTGGATGCGAAGCTCCGTGCGCGTGTCGATCGAGCTGGTCGCC
>CAMTZV010000335.1 GCA_947086625.1 uncultured bacterium
TATGGAAAGGTAGACCAGCCGATGTATCCGGTCTATGTATACGACCCGCAGGGCGTATCAGGCGGCGCGTCGGCATACATCACCCGCGTGGAAAGCAGGGCAGAGCTGGAGGCGGCCTGCCGGGACGGATACTCCGTGGGCGCGGATTTTTCTTCCGGTGAGCCGAGACTGTACATGTGCACGTCCGGCACCGATACGCTTGACCATTGCCGCATAAGCTGGGCCGGGGCGGTATTAAGCGACAACGCGGGTGGCGAGGCGGTGCGGATCGGAGAAAACAGCAGGGAAATGAAAAACCGCCGTGAAATCACCGCCGAATTTCTCTTTTTTGAGCTGGCGGCGGTCGGCTTTTTAGGGCTGGCATCGATCTTGTTCAAGGAAAAGCAAATGGGCGTCATCCGGGTTCACGGCGTCCTTCCGGTCAGCCGCTCCTTGTTTATCGTGTCCAGGCTGCTGGTATTCCTGCTCTCGGATCTGGTCTTTGCCGTGCTTTTGACGCTCTGCAATCTCGGTCTGCAAAGCGGCGCGGCCGTTTTGCCGGGGGTGCTTGTGCAGGCCGGTATTTTGTCGCTGATCATGGCGCTGGTCGGTTTTTTGTGCGCGGTCCTGCTGCCGGATTTCAGACAGTTTTCACTGTTTTATCTGGTGCTCGCCGTGTTTGTCACGTCCCCGGTTTTTCTGGCGGAACAGGCCGGGCTCGCGTGGGACTGGATCGTTTATCATCCGATGTATCATCTGTTTGCGGCGATGAAAGCGGCGTACTTTGCGAACCCTCTGACAAAGCTGCCATACTATGCGGTTTGCGCCGGGGGGATCGCCGTGTTGTTTTTGCTCGCGCGGCGGACGCTGAGCGCTGAAATAGCGAAAGAGGGGTGAAGCATGAACGGCTTAAGCTATCAATTAAAAAATATCCGGCGGGATAAAATGTGTATTCTGACCTTTCTGCTTCCGGTCGTTGTGGGTATCGCGATCAATCTGCTTTCCGGCGTCCGTTTGCAGCCCTTGAACGAGGCGTCCTTTGGCATACTGGCGCACGAGCTTTCAGATGAAATGTCCGCGTGGCTGCGGGCAAACGGACGCGTCACGGAGTATGAGACTGCGGATGCGCTTTGGCAGGCAGTCTGTAATCCGTCCACGCAGATGATCGGTGTGCGAAGGGCGGGGGATGGCATCCGGACATTCTGCTCCGGCGACGAGCTGGAAGTCAACCGGGTGCTCGCCGATACGCTGCCGAACTTGTACGAGGGCAGGGGAGACGAAATGTTCCGTGAAACAAAGATACTCCCACTGTCCGGGGAGGGGGACGGCCTGAAATCACTGCTGATTGTAATCACGCTCGTGACCGCCATGTTTATGGGCTGCACATTTAACGCCATGAACATTATCAGTGAGAAGGAGGACGGCGTTGCGTTCATCAACCGGATTCTTCCCATGACCGCGAGGACGTATCTGGTTCAGAAAACGCTGTTGGGCTTTATCGGCGGCGTGCTCTCGGCGGTTCTGACCGCTGTCATCTGCATGCGGGTGAATCTGATGCAGGCTATTTTGCTTGTTTTGATGATCGTGCTGTCGTCTTTGATCGCGGCGCTGACGGGACTTTACATCGGCCGTTTTTCCGAGGGGCTTATGGCGGGGATCGTGTCGGTCAAAGCGGTCATGATTTTGTTTCTTGCCCCGCCGGTCGTTTTCTGGCTGATGGTTCCGAATGGCAGCGCGCTGTTTTTGGTTTCGTATGTTCTGCCGTCGAGCGCGGCCTTTTACGGGCTGATGGAGCTGGCAGGCGGCGGGATGGCCGCGGGAAGGGAGATCGGGGCGCTTGCAATTCACGCGGTTGTCTGGCTTGCGCTCTACCTGTTTCTGGACGGGCGCGGGAGGAGGAATCTTTAATACGGTTTTTCCACCAGATCGATGCCATAGTCGTTTAAGCTGCCGTCTATGGCATCGGACAGCCACCCTGCAACGGACTGCTTGCCGCGTCCGGAAAGTAATTTGTGAAGATGTCGTCGGAGAGAAGCGCTGCGGCAAAGCCGCCCGCGCTGTAGCCGGTGACGACGACGGCTTCCGGTTCGCTGATGCCGGCAAGCTCCGTGATTTTTTTCATGGCCCGCGTGTAGTTCACATAGCCGTTGTGGTAGAGGATTTTTTCTTTGCCGTCATGGTCGGTATAGCGGAATTGCCCCGCGCCTGCATGGAAATCCCCGGTCGCATAGGGAAACAGAATGACGCTCCAGTTTTCAAAGGGACTGTTGTCCACGTCGGAGGCGAGACCGCCCATGTTCATGGTGACGTTTGCCAGCATATCAGGCCAGACCATTTTTGTGTTGTAAGTATCGTCCCGGGCGGTTTCTTCATTGATGCTGACGCCGCCTCCGGCAAAGTAGATCATGACATTGTTTTCGCTGCCTTTTTTGAAAAGGGCGTGATAGCTGCCGCCCTCGGAATCCTTCATCTCCCGGTCGGAAACGCGATACCATTTTCCGACGGCCGGGTTTTTCTTCAGATTCGGATATCGCAGAACAAACAGATAGATCATCAAAGCGATTGCAAAAATGACCGCCAGTATGATGCCAAAGATTTTCAATATTTTTTTCATTTTCATCCTCCCTTGACAGGTTTACAGGTGTATGCTATGATTAGTAACAATTATAACGGCAACACAAGTGTAACAGCGGAAAATAATCTTGTCAATGAGGGTAACAGAAATGGAACAAAAAGCGAAAAATGTTTCACCGTTCAGCAATGAAAGCCGGAATGCTTATGTAGTGGAACACCTCACCGGCTCTATGCTGACGCTTTTGAAAGAAAAGCCGATCAGCGAAATTTCGATCAGCGAGCTGTGCAAAGTGGTGGGAGTGGGGCGGACATCCTTTTACCGCAATTTTGAGACAAGAGAGGATATTTTGAAAACATACATGGAACGGAGGCTTCGTGACTGGTCGCTCAGATGGGAGGGGCAGCCGGAGCCTCCTCTGGGAGAATTGATTTACCGCGTTTTTTCTTTTTTTGAGAACGACCGGGATTTTTACAGCCTGCTTAATGAGCGGGGACTGGTTTATTTGCTAAAAGACATCATTTTGGATATCTGCAATTTTGACCCGGCGCAGGAGGCGGTCGCCGCCTATGCCTCAGCTTATGCCGCATTCAGCCTGTATGGGTGGATTGAAACGTGGTTCAGGCGCGGAATGCAGGAGTCTGCGAAGGAATTGGCGGCGTTATTCGGCAATCCGTCCCACAGCCGGGCGGATTAGGAAAAGCTACAACTCTGATTCCGATGGTCCTGCCGTCGGCTTTTCGCTTTGGCAACAATTATTTTTTGTGCCTCATTCTTCGTGTCGGTATCACGCCATCCTGCATTGCAAAAAATTTCTTGACATACTTCGTGCTCTGATGCAATATATACTCACAATCGCTTAAATTTGCCAATTTACCAGACTCGGGAAAAC
>CAMTZV010000336.1 GCA_947086625.1 uncultured bacterium
TGCTCTCCGAGGCGAACTTCCTCATCCTCGACGAGCCGACGAACCATCTGGACATGGTCTCAAAGGAGATATTGGAGCAGGCGCTGCGCAGCTACACGGGCACCGTGTTTTTCGTGTCCCACGACCGCTATTTTATCAACCAGACGGCGACGCGTATTTTGGAGCTGACCGGAAGGACGCTTGTCAATTACATTGGAAACTATGACTATTACCTGGAAAAGCGGGACGAGCTGACACGCGTCTATGTGACAAAGCAGCCTGCTGCGGCAAACGCGCCGGAGGGGGAGCAGACGGCGGAGTCGGGCAGGCTGGAATGGCAGGAGCAGAAAAAGCTGCAGGCCATGCAGCGCAGGCGCGAGAACGAGTTAAAGCGCACGGAGGAGGAGATCGCGGCGCTCGAGGAGGAGCAGGAGCACTTAAACGCAGAACTCTCTGACCCGGCGATTGCGACCAATTCCGCGCATCTGATGGAGCTTCACACGCGTCTGACCGAAATCGGAAAGCGGCTGGATGCGCTTTACGAGGCATGGGAAGCGCAGGCGGAGGAGGCCGGGGAATGTTGACATCTTTCCGGTAAATGTATATACTGAAAAAAGAAATGTTCGTGTAGGATTTCATGTGGAAATACGGTGTTTCGTGGAATCCTGCGGGAGGATCATGATAATAGGATAATTGTATATGGAAGAAAAGGAAATCTCACAGGCAGTCATCCGACGGATGCCGCGCTATTACCGCTATCTGGGAGATCTGCTGGACGAGGGTGTGGAGCGTATTTCGTCGAATGACTTAAGCAGCCGTATGAACGTGACTGCCTCTCAGATCCGGCAGGATCTGAACAATTTTGGCGGTTTTGGGCAGCAGGGCTACGGCTACAATGTAAAATTTCTCTATGAGGAGATCGGAAAGATCCTCGGGCTGAACACGACGCACAACGTCATCGTGATCGGCGCGGGGCATCTCGGGCAGGCACTGGCAAATTATGTTAAATTTGAAAAGCTGGGCTTTGTGATTACGGCACTCTTTGACGTGGACGAGAAGCTCATTGGCCAGTCGGTGCGCGGGATTCCGATTCTGGCGCTCGCAGAGCTTCCCGGCTATGTGAAGAGCCACAGGGTCGATATCGCGACGCTGACGATGCCAAAATCCGAGGCGGCGTCGATTGCAAATGAGCTGGTGGATCTGGGCGTGCATGCGATCTGGAATTTTGCGCATGTGGATCTGGAGCTTGTCGACCGGGATACCGTCATTGAAAACGTACACCTTGCAGACAGTCTCATGCAGCTCTCGTACAACACGGTGAAGCACACGAAGGAGAAGGGGGCCGCGGAGGAGCCGCAGAGCGGGCGCTGACGCAAAAAAAGAGGGATTGAGATGGCAGAGAAAAAGGATTTTGAAGTTTTTTTACAGGGAAGAAAGCTTCCGGTGTGCGTGCTGGATGAAAAGTGGCACAAGCTTTTTGCCATCAAGGGCAAGCCGGATCACATCGCCGTGCTTGAGGAACGACTGAACGGGTTTTTGCAGCGGCAGGGGGAGCTGACGACCGAGAGCAGGGACTTAAAAAAGCTGAAGGGCAGGCTCATGAAAAACATCGTCGAAAACATGGACGGGACGCATGCGGAGAACGAGGGAAACATCAGCTCGAAAAAGCTTGAAGAGGACAAACGTCTGATTGAGGAGATCAATGAAAAGCTTGCCGATAACGATGATGAGCTTTTGGAGCTGCCGCGCCAGATCGACGGAACGAATAAGGAGCTGATGCTGCTCACAGTCGAATACTGCTATGAAAAGCTGCGCATCAATCTGGCGGAGGCGCGGGAGATCACTGACTGGATCACGCAGGTGCGCATCGACCTGAAGAAAAATATTATCAAAAAGCAGAACCGGGAGATTAACACCCGGCAGATTTACGCGTATATGCATGATATTTTCGGCGCCGATATGATGGATGTGTTTGATCTGGACAATGATGATGTAGATATGAGTATTATCGAGACGACACAGGGCTGACCTTTTTTGGTCAGCTCTTTTTGGAAGGAGCGTGAAGCGATGAAATATCTGGTGCGAAAAGAGGAGATGAGGTGCTACGACGCCAACACGATCGAACATTTCGGGATTCCGTCGATGGTACTCATCGAGCGCGCGGCGCTGGCAGCGGTGGAGGAGCTTGTGCGGGAAATGCGAAAAGAGAAAGGACGCATCCTTGTCGCTGCCGGGAACGGGAACAACGGCGCGGACGGGCTTGTGATGGCGCGCCTGTTACATCTGGCGGGACACGATGTGCTGGTGCTGACGGCAGACCGGCGGACACGGGCGACGCAGGAGAACGAAAAGGAGCTTGCGATTGCGCACAAATACGGCGTGAAAAGCGAGACGTTCGGGTCGTTTCTCGCGCGTGCGGAGGTGGACGGCACGCGCGCAGACAGCTTCGACGTTGTCGTCGACGCGGTGTTTGGCGTGGGCTTATCGCGCAGCATCGAGGGAAGCTACGGGCAGCTTCTGGAATGTCTGAACGGGCTTTCCGGAAAAAAGGTGGCGGTGGACATTCCAAGCGGCATCGACGCGGATGACGGGTCGGTGCTGGGCGTTGCGTTCCGGGCGGATCTTACCGTGACCTTCTCCTATGAAAAGCTTGGAATGCGGCTTTTCCCGGGACAGGAATACTGCGGCAGGATCGTCTGCCGCAGCGTCGGCATCGACGACTGCAGCTTTCTGGCTGAGGAGGGCGGAAAAAGACCGGGAGCGTCGGCGTTTACCGGGGAGGATCTCGCCCTCGTCCCGGATAGGCGCGCGCGCACGAACAAGGGCTCCTACGGCAGGGTGCTCGTGATCGCGGGAAGCGCGGGCATGGCGGGCGCGGCGTATTTTTCCGCGAAGGCGGCATACCTCTCGGGCTGCGGGCTGGTGCGCGTTTTGACGCCGGAGGAAAACCGCGTCGTCATCCAGAGCATATTGCCGGAGGCGGTGCTCACGACCTATGACGGCGCACATCCCGCGCGGGAGCTGGCAAAGGACGCCTTGCGCTGGGCGGACGCCATCGTCTGCGGCCCGGGGCTTGGCACGTCCGATGCGGCACGGGCGCTCGTGAAGCTTGTGCTTGCGCGCGCGTCGGTGCCCGTAGTGCTGGACGCGGACGCGCTCAACATTTTGGCGGGGGAGCCGGAAGCCCTGCGCGCGGCGGACGCGAGCCTTGTCGTGACGCCGCACCCCGGCGAGATGGCGCGGCTGAGACAGACGAGTGTTCCCGATGTCACAGACAACCTCGTCCGGACGGCGGAGGAATTTGCCGCGGCTTACCGTCTCGTCTGCGTTTTAAAGGATGCGCGCACGGTCACGGCGTCGCCGGGCGGAATGACGTATGTGAACCTCTCGGGCAACAACGGGATGGCGACCGGCGGGAGCGGCGACGTGCTCACAGGGGTGATCGCGTCGCTGATCG
>CAMTZV010000337.1 GCA_947086625.1 uncultured bacterium
TATGGCATTTTCAAGCCTTGTGAGCAACAAGCTGCGGGCGTTTCTCACGATGCTTGGCATGATTATCGGCGTGGGCGCGGTCATCGCGATGATCTCACTGATGGACGGCATGATCGGCTACACGATGGGCTCCTTTTCGGACATGGGCGCGGACACGATTACCGTCAATTTTACGGGAAAGGGCTCGAAGGTGCTGACCGACGAGCAGATGTATCGCTTCGTGGAGGAGCACCCGGAGGATTTTAACAGCCTTTCCCCGCAGCTCACCATCGGCATGGCGGTGCGAAACGGGGAGAAGCTCATCAAGGAGGAGGGCGTTTCCGGCGTGAGCGAGAGCTACGCGGCTATCCAGTCTCTGACGGTGGAGAAGGGGCGCTTCCTCGCCTATGCGGACATGCTCTCCCGCAGTAAGGTGTGTGTGATCGGGACATACGTGTACAACGAATTGTTCGACGGGGAGGATCCGATCGGAAAGAAGCTGAAGTTCGGTGCGGAGGAGTATACGGTCGTGGGGCTTTTGAAGGAAAAGGGTGATTCAACGCGCTATTCCGCAGACGATTGCATCTATGCGCCCTACACGCTTGTTGCGCGGGCGGCGGGCAGCGCCGAGCCGTCGGGCTACACGTTAAAGATGGCGGACGCCGAGCGGTCGGCGCAGGCGCAGCAGTCGCTGGAGGATTTTCTGTACGGCTTTTTCCACGACAAGGACTGTTACCGCGTGGCAAATATGGCGCAGATGCTCGACATTATGGATGATATGATCGGCGTTATGAAAAATATTCTGGTCGGCATCGCGGCGATCTCCCTGCTCGTGGCAGGCATCGGCATCATGAACATTATGCTCGTCTCGGTCAGCGAGCGCACGCGCGAGATCGGCATCCGCAAGTCGCTTGGCGCCAGGCAGAAGGATATCAAAAAGCAGTTCGTCATCGAGGCGGGCGTGCTCTCGACGATCGGCGGCGGCATCGGGATTGTCATCGGCGGCGTGGCGACGACGGCGCTCGGGAATGCCATCGGTATGAGCTGCTCGCCCACGCCGGGCGCGGTTGCGATCTCGTTCGGCGTGTCGGCGGGGATCGGGGTGCTCTTTGGGTATATGCCGGCGAAGCGGGCGGCGGCGCTCAATCCGATCGATGCGCTGAGGAGTGAGTGAATGGCCACGCCGGCGGAGGGCGGGCCATTTCTGACAAAACACGCTTGCGCTCGGATAAAAACGTAACGGATGCTAGGCTCGAAAACACCTCGCCAAGCACCGACGTTTTTATAACGGTTTTGTTCAAAAACGTCCCTCCCTCTGTCGGCTGGTTATCGGCTGCTTTCACATGTCACATCGCAGAATATTATTGAGGAGCGGTTATGTCACTACATCTGATTTTAGGCAATTCAGGGGCGGGGAAGTCCCACTATCTTTACGAGCATATTTTGAAGGAGGCGGCGGCGCATCCGGGGCGCAGGTATTATGTTTTAGTGCCGGAGCAGTTTACGGTCTCGACCCAGCGGGAGTTTGTGCGGCGTCAGAAAAATCACGCGATCTTAAACGTGGACGTGCTCAGCTTTAAGCGTCTGGCGTACCGGGTGTTCGGCGAGCTTGGGAAGGACACGATGCAGGTGCTCGAGGACACCGGGAAAAATCTGATTTTGCAGAAGCTGGCGGGGGAGCTCTCCCCGAAGCTTACGGTGCTCTCGGGAAGCCTGCACAAGATGGGCTATATCGACGAGATCAAATCGTTTCTGACGGAGCTTGCGCAGTACCGCATCGCGCCGGAGGTTTTGAGCGAGATGGCGGCTGAGCCCGCTGCCTCGCCGCTTTTGTCTGCGAAGCTGCGCGATATCCGGCTGCTCTACGAGGCGTTTTTGGACGAGGTGCGGGGCGGGTATCTGCTGGCGGAGGAGCTTGTCGAATATCTGGCCGGGCTGGTGCACGAATCGCAGCTTTTTTCGGATGCGGTGCTCGTGTTCGACGGCTTTACCGGCTTTACGCCGGTGCAGCAGACTTTCTTGCGCGAGGCGCTTCCGGCGGTGCGCGATACGTATGTGGCGCTCACGATCGATGCGGGGGAGGATTTTTACGGCAGGGTGAGCGTTGAGCAGTTGTTTTTCCTGCCGAAAAAGACGATTCATATGCTGCTTGCGCTGGCGCGGGAGACGGGCGTAGCGGTGGAGCAGCCTGTCGTGTTATCGGACGGGGCAGGACGGCGGTTTGTGAAAGCGCCGATGCTGTGCCATCTCGAGCAAAATCTGTTCCGGCTTCGGCAGACGCCCTATGAGGATAAGGAGGAAGCGCACAGCGAGCTTCGAATCCTTGGTTTTCCAAGGCCGGTGGAGGAGCTGCGCTTTGCGGCGCGCGAGATAAAACGGCTTGTGCGGGAGGGGGTGCGCTACCGGCAGATGGCGATCGTCTCAGGCGATGTGGAGCTGTTTGCGCCTTACGTCGCGCAGGTGTTTTCGGAGTATGAGATTCCGTATTTCCTCGACCAGACGAACCCGATTTTGTACCATCCGCTCATCGAGTGTGTGCGCGGGCTTTTGGAAGCTGCCAGGCGGGATCTCTCGTATGAGAGCATGATGCGTGTCTTGAAGACCGGGCTGCTTCCGGTCGCAGAGGAGGAGATCGACCTGCTGGAAAATTATGTCATCGCCTGCGGCATCCGCGGAAAAAGCGCGTGGAGCAAAAAGTGGGTGCGCCTACCCGATTGGCTGGATGCGGAGGGGTTAGAGCGCCTGAACGAAAAGCGCGCGGAGCTGATGGAGACGCTTCTGCCGTATGTGAAGGTGATGACGGCGCAGGAGTCGGACGTGCGCGCACGCACGCGCTCGCTCTATGAGCTGATGACGGCGTTTGGGCTGGAGCAAAAAGGGGACGCGCGGATCTGGCGCATTACAATGGATCTGTTTGACAAGCTGGCGTCGCTTCTGGGCGATACGGTGCTCCCGCTTGAGGAATATATCAGTGTGCTCGAGGCCGGCTTTGCAGCCGCCGAGACTGCGGATATTCCGCCGGGCTTTGACCGGGTGCTCATCGGGGATATCGAGCGCACGCGTCTGGAGGATATCCGGGTGCTGTTTTTTCTCGGCGTCAACGACGGCGTGATCCCGAAGACGTCAAATGAGGGCGGGATTTTAAGCCAGCTCGAGCGGGAGCTGCTTGCGGATGCGAGCTATGAGCTGGCACCGACTGCCAGGGAACGCGCGTTTATCCAGCGCTTCTATCTGTATCTGAACGTGACAAAGCCGTCCGAGCGGCTCTATCTCACATTTTCGGGCTGCGGAGCGGACGGGCAGGCGCGTCGCCGCTCATATTTTATCGGGATGATCCAGCGCATGTTTCCGGGGCTTGTGGTGGAGGATGGCGCGGATGTGGCGCCGATGGAACGGATCGCGGCGGGACCGGCGGCCAAAAACGCCAGCGCAGGGAAGGGGCACTACAA
>CAMTZV010000338.1 GCA_947086625.1 uncultured bacterium
GACGCTGTTTGAGCACGCCTCCACGCAGGCGGAGGTATTTCAGTACGATCGTCTGGAGCTGTCCGCGGACGAGATCACGGAGCGCATCACGCGCGAGGCGGCAGAGCGTCCCTGGGTCAGGGCGATCGAGATGTATTTTACAATACCGGAGGGCTCGTATACGCGCTTTTGCGACGGGCTGCGGGATATCCGCCCGGATATCCAAATCTTCGGCGGCGTCGCGTGCAGCGACGACATCACAAGCGACGCGTCGTGCGTGATATCGTCGGCGGGCGGCTTTTCGGAGAGTGCGATTCTCGTCGTCTTTTACGGCGGAGAGGATTTTTATGTGGATTCGATCAAGATCACCGGCTGGAAGCCGCTGGGCCGGAAATTCTGTGTGACGAAATCGGACGGGAGCCTTTTGCAGGAGCTGGACGGCATCCCGGCTTACGATATCTACAAAAAATATTTAAACATCAACAACGACGAAAACTTCTTTTACAATACGCTGGAGTTCCCTCTTTTTTACGAGCACAACGGCACCACGATCCTGCGTGTCCCGGTGGCGAGCAACGAGGACCGCTCCATCACGATGTCCTCGGATATGGAGATCGGCTCGACGGTTCGGATCTCCTATGGCGATCCGAAGACGATCGTGGAGATCATCGCGCAGGATGCTGAGCGCATCCGGGGCTTTGCGCCGGATCTGTTACATATTTTTTCGTGCGCGGCAAGGCGTACCTTCTGGACGTCCAACGAGCCGACCTATGAGCTGGAGCCGTTTAAGGATATCGCCTCGTCCGTCGGGTTCTTTTCGCACGGTGAGTTCATTCGGACGAACGGCTGTTTAAACCAGCACAATGTGACGCTCGTGATCGCGGCGATGCGCGAGGGGGAGAAGGCGCAGGAGCGGGTGGCGGCTCCCGCAGAGCGCAAGACGCTCTCGAGGATACCGCTCGTCTCGCGGCTTGCGATGTTTATCAGTGCCACCTCGCTGGAGCTTGAACAGATGAATAAGGATCTCGAGCAGGCAAACCGGAATTTGCAGGAGGCGGTCATCACGGACGGCCTGACGAAGCTCTACAACCGCGCGGAAATCCAGCGGCGGATCGAGTGCAGTCTCGCCCGCGTGAAGAGCACGAAGTTTTCCCTTATCATGCTCGATATCGACAATTTCAAGCAGGTCAACGACACCTACGGTCATCAGGAGGGCGACCGGGTGATCGTTACGCTTGCGGATATTTTGCAGGGGGAGCAGATGCAGTCGGCGCAGTATTCGGCAGGAAGATGGGGCGGCGAGGAGTTTATGCTGCTGCTCTCGGATGCGGACCGCTCGGCGGCGTCCCTCATCGCAGAACTGATCCGCCGTCTCTTTGCCACTACGGCGTTTCCGGGGATGCGCTCGCAGACGATCAGCATCGGTGTGACGCAGGCAAACGAGGACGATACGCTCGACACGCTCTGCACAAGGGTGGACACGGCGCTCTATCAGGCAAAGAAGGGCGGAAAAAACAGAGTGGTAGTCGGATGATGCGGCACGCGGCGGAAAGCTATTTCTGAAGCAATCCGCGCTTGCGCAGAATGTGATTTTCCACGCGGGTGAAGATCTGCTTGTCGATGAGGATTCCGATGCAGATGATGACGAGCATGATCGTCATGACCTGATTGATGTCGGCGAGGTCGCGCCCGACCATGAGCGTGTAGCCAAGCCCCATCGATGCGGACATGACCTCACCGGACATGAGCGCGCGCCACGCGAACGACCAGCCCTGCTTGAGTCCTGCGACAAACGAGGGGAGGGCGGCGGGAAAGATGACCTTCCGGTAGAGCCGGTGGGAGCTTAAGCCCATCGTGCGCGCAGCCCGGATGTAGAGGGGCGGCACGCTCTTGATGCCGCTCTCGACAGAGAGGGCGATGCCGAACGCCGAGCCCATGATAACGACAAAGATGATGGCGCGCTCCGTCAGCCCGAACCAGAGAATCGCAAACGGAACCCAGCAGATGCTCGGAAGCGTCTGGATGCCGAGGATGAGCGGCTTCAAATTGTTCGCCAGATATTCGGAGACGACGATGAGGGCGCCCAGTGCGGTTCCGAGCAGAACCGAGAGGATAAATCCGGCGAGCACGCGAAGCAGGCTGCTTGCGATAGCGGCCAGCAGCGTCCCGTTGGTCAAAAGCCGCGAGAGACATTCAACCACGCCCATGGGGCTTGGAATGGCGTAGGGCTTTGCCCAGGAAAACCAGTCGCAGGCCGCCGTGTACAAGAGCTGCCAGAGAAGGACAAGCAGCGCAAAAAACAGTGCGTTTCCCGCAAATTTCTTCAATTTCATGACATGATTCTCTTCGGTGGCATTCCCTTTCATGACATCCCCTTTCATGACATTTCCTCCTTTTTGGCAACTTTGGCATCTTTGGCAGCTTTTGCATCTTCATTGGCGTCTGTCCCGTCAAATTCGTCTGCGGCAAATTTTCGCGCGGAGAGCTGCACGCCGGATAAGATCTGCTTTCGCATGGCGACAAAGGCAGGCTCCTCGATGTTGCGGGGGCGCGCAAAGGGGATGGGGACGATCTCGCGGATACGTCCCGGATTTTCTGCCATTACGACGACGCGGTCTGCAAAATAGACCGCCTCCTCCACGCTGTGCGTGACATAGAGGATCGTCCTGTGGTTTTTCTCCCAGATCTCCTCGAGCTCGCCGCGCAGAATGTGGATCGTCTGTTTGTCCAGAGCGGAGAACGGCTCATCCATGAGCATGAGCTTGCTGTCGAGGGCGAGCGAACGCGCGAGCGCGGCGCGCTGCTTCATGCCGCCGGAAATCTGGTGGATCGGATAGTCGCGGTAGTGCCAGAGCCGCACGAGCTTCAAATATTTTTCCGCGATCTCGCGCTGTACGTTTTTCGGATGCCCGGCAGCCTCAAGCCCGAACATCACGTTTTCCATGACGTTGAGCCACGGATAGAGCGCGGCCTCCTGAAACATGACGACGCGGTCCGCGCCGGGACCCGTGACTTCATTCCCGTCCAGGACAATGCTGCCGGAGGTTGGGGTGTCAAGCCCGGCAACCAGATTTAAAAGGGTCGATTTTCCGCAGCCGGAGGGGCCGACGATGCAGATAAATTCGCCCTTTTCAACATCGAGGGAGATGTCCTGCAACGTCTCCTTGTCGGAGTTGGAAAACATTTTACTGACGCAGTTCAGTGTTAAATACATCGCTTTCCTCCGGTACGCTGTTTGTAAAGCCCTCGTCAAGACTGATCTGAGCAAAGGTCATAACGGCTTCTTTGTTGATGTCGGCGGTTGCATCGATGCGCGTGAACGCGTTCTGGATCACGTCGGTGTCGATGGATTTGCCGGTTACGCTCTCAATCTCCGCGTTGACGAGGGAGAGCGCGTCGTTTAGATGCTCGTTGATATAGAGCGTCGCCTCCTCGTGCATTTCCAGAAA
>CAMTZV010000339.1 GCA_947086625.1 uncultured bacterium
ACGCGAAGGTGCATCAGGCGGGGCGCGCCGACGCGATCTGTATTTACGAGCCGAAGAAAAAGCTTTCCGTTGTCTACAACATGGGCGAGCGGACGACGGACACGCTTTTCGAGATGGAGTATCTCGAAAAGGAGGATAAGTACAGCGTATTCACCGGGGGCAACCAGGCGGTCATCGAGATCACCGGCGGCGAGAAAAACGGGAGGACACTGCTTCTCATCAAGGATTCGTTTGCAAACTGCATGGTGCCGTTTCTGGCGGAGGATTACGAAAAGGTTGTCGTTGTCGATTTGCGCCAGCTTAACGTCGGGTGCGTCACACTGCTGGAAATGTTTGCGCCGACGGACGTTTTGATCCTGTACAACAGCGCGCAGTTCGCGGACGACATCGAGTTTGCGATCAAGTGTAATTCCTGAATACAGAGGGACAGGAACCGTCCGAAAATGGAACAACGAGGGGGAAAGATCATGCGAAAGAAACCGGGAAAAATTTGTGTATATGCGCTCTGTGCGCTTCTGACCGTGCTGTGTGTGCTCGGCCCGTGGGAGTGCTCGGTCTCTGCTGCGTCAAAGCGGACCGTGCGGATCGGATGCTTTCCGATGCAGGGCTATCACGATATCGCCGCGGACGGGACCGTGAGCGGGATGGATATCGAATATATGGAGCGCGTTGCGGCATACACCGGATGGAAGCTGGAATATGTGATCTGCGACAGCTGGGACGATGCGCTGCAGCGGCTTGCGGATAAGCAGATCGATCTGGTAGGCTCCGCGCAGTATTCGCAGCAGCGCGCCGGGCAGTATCTTTATGCGGATCTCGCGAGCGGATACACGTACGGGATGCTCGCCGTGAAGGGCAGCAGCCCGTATGCGTACGGGGACTACGAGCAGATGAAGAACCTCTCCTACGGCATGGTCGCAACGTATGTGCGAAAGGACGAGTTTTTCCAGTACATGCACGCCCATGGCATCGACGAGATCAACCTCACCGAGTATGAGGACGCCGACGCGCTGGCGGCGGCGCTGGAGTCGGGAGAGATCGATGTGCTCGTGCACACCTTTACGGAAATCCGAGACGGCTGGCGTCTGATGGGGCGGTTTGCGCCGAAACCGTTTTACTATATTACATACAATGGAAACGATGTACTGATGCAGGAATTAAACGATGCGATCGCGGACATCAAGATGAACGAGCCGGAGCTGGAAAACGAGTTGCTCGTCCGTTTTTATGAGAGCCGCATGGACAAGACCGTGACGTTTACCGGGGAGGAAAAGGCGTATATCGCGGACACGAAAAGCCTTGTAGTCGGCTATGTGGACGGCTGCTATCCGTTTTCCTACGAGGTGGACGTGAGCTACCGGGGGCTGGCGCGCGAGGCGTTAGACGAGCTCTCGGCGGATACCGGGATTGTATTTACCTATGTAAAAATGGGCAGCCAGCGGGAAGCGCTTGAGGCGCTGCAAAGTGGAAAGATCGACCTGTGCAGCTACTACGGGGGAAGCCCGGAGGACGCGGGCGATCAGGGGCTTGCGCTGACGGACTGCTATGCGGTCATTCCCCGGGTGCTCCTTGTGAAAAAGGGCGAGGCGTCAAAGTCGCTGCGCCGCCTGGCGATGACCGGGAGCGATCAGAACGCGCAGATTTTTTCCTCCGAGGACGGTGTCGAGGAGGTTCTGTGCGAAACACATCAGGAATGTCTGGCGAAGGTTTTGGACGGCGAGGCGGACGGAGCCGTCTGCGACAGCTATCTGGCGGAATATCTGCTGGGCGGAGATATGCGCTACAGCGAGCTGAAGGTTCAGAACATGCTCAGCAGCGAGCACGAGGTTTTTATGGCGGTCCGCAACGACGAATCGCCGCTCATCAGTATTCTGGACAAAAAGCTCGCGCGGATTACCGACAAGGCGATCAATGACTATATGATACAGGACAATTTTTTTGGCGGCATGAGCCTGCGGCAGTTTCTGGAGGAAAACAGCCTGTTCATCATCGGTGTGCTGATCTGTGCGGGTATCCTCGTCGTGATCATCCTCGGCTATCTGCTGCACAACAGCAACCGCATCCGCAGGCTGACCTATAAGGACGCGGAGCTTAACGTCTGGAATCAGAGCTACCTCATGTTCCAGGCAAAGGAACTGATGCACAGCATTACTGCAAGCAGTGGGAACTTTGCGATCGGTTACACGAATATCAATCAGTTCCGGCGCTATAATACGCTTTATGGATGGAGCAACGGGCAGCGTCTTCTTGAAATTTTTGTGGAGGTGCTCTCGCAGGAGGTCGAGGGACGTGAGATGTATGCGCGCAGCCAGAGCGATCACTTCATTCTGTTTGCGGAGTATAAGGAGCGCGCGGAGCTGGAAGCGCACTGGCAGCATATCGCGGATCAGATTTCGAAACGGATTCACGAGGAGACGGGCATCCATATGACGATCACAATGGGCGTGTGCTACGTGCCAAAGGACAGCGACGATCTGCACGTGAGCCTTTCGTATGCGATCCAGGCGGCGGATAATCTGAAGGATTCCAGAAAAAATACGCTGCAGGTTTACGACGACAAGCTGCTGCAAAATCTGAAGGAGCGGCATGAGCGCGAAAAGCTGCTGGAGTCGGTGGAGGTCAACGAGGATCATTTTGAGACGTACTATCAGGCGAAGGTTGACATCCGCAATGAACAGGTCGTGGGCGCGGAGGCGCTCATCCGGTTTAAGGATCCAACCGCGGACGGGATGATCCGCTCACCGTATTTCTTCGTGCCCTACTACGAGGAGGTCGGGCGGATCATGGAGATCGACTTTTTCGTGCTGGAATGCGTGTGCAAATTCCAGAAGCGCCGGATGCAGGAGGGAAAGCCGGTCGTCCCGATCTCCTGCAATTTTTCCAGGCTGCACTTTGTAAGGCCGGATTTCCCGGATCGGTTCATCGCGGTGCTGAAAAAATACGGCGTGCCGAAGGAGCTGATCGAGGTCGAGATCACGGAGACGCTCGTCGTGGACGAGATGCAGGCGCAAAACGCCAAGGAGACGATCAACGAGCTGCACAGCCGCGATATCCGGCTATCCATCGACGATTTCGGCTCGGGCTATTCGTCGCTGGGCGTATTTGAGACGATTCCGGCGTCCGTTATCAAGCTTGACCGGTCGTTTCTCATCAACAATGAGAACCGCGAGCGGCAGGTAAAGATCATGTCCAATATCGTGAAGCTGGCGCGTGATCTGGAAGCGCAGATTGTTTGCGAGGGCGTGGAGACCGAGCGGGATATTGCTCTTATGCAGGAGATCGGCGCGTGCGTGGCACAGGGTTACCGCTATGCAAAGCCGGTGGAGGAGACGGAGTTTGAAGCGCGCCTGGACGTGGGGGCTCTCGGGGCGTAATTCAGGACACCTACAGGGAAAAATATATGGGGAATAAAAAACGAATTCTGGTT
>CAMTZV010000340.1 GCA_947086625.1 uncultured bacterium
ATATATCAGACATTAAGTGAAGATTCAAAAATTATCTGGACGAAGCATTGCTTAGAACGAATGCAGGAGAGAGATATCAGCAGAGCAGATGTAAAACATGGAATTGCAACTGGAGAGATTATCGAAGCGTATCCGGAAGATTATCCGAATCCAAGCTGTCTGATTTTTGGGTATACTGTAAATAATCGGATTTTGCATATCGTTGCAGGATGTGATAATTTAAATATATATGTTATAACAGCTTATTTCCCGGACACAAAGAAATTTGATGACGATCTGAAAACCAGAAGAAAGGAGAAGTAAACATGTGTATGTTTTGTAAAAATACGACTACAATTCAAAGCACTACAACTCATGTTGTGAATTATAAAGACTGTATCATTGTAATCAAAAACGTTCCATGCCTTGAATGCGATCAGTGCGGTGAGAAATACTACACCGATGAAGTCGCTGAAAAACTGGAAATCATTGTGAATATGGCAAAAAAGCTCATGCAGGAGATCGCAGTCATTGATTATAGGCAGGCAGCGTAAATAATTGATGATGAGAATTAAAGCTAATGCAAACAAATGCAATTGGCAATCTGGATTTAGTTCAGATAGGTATCTTCATTTGCGCCCTTTTGTTGCAGTTTGAGTTGACAAAATGATATCAAAGTGATATCATTCAAGTATCAAACGTAAGGAGGAGGCTTTTATGAGCGAAAAAATCTTAAACAAGAACAAAAACGGAATGGCAATGCTACTGCTCACGGTACTTTTGTATGTGGCGGCGATCGGGGCGATTGTTGCGGGCGTGAAGCTGCCCCATGGTGGCGTGCTGGTGGCGGCCGGCGTGATCTACTGTGCGCTCGGCTGGATTCTCTTCTGCGGGCTGAAGGTGTTAAGGCCGCAGGAGGCGCTCGTGCTCACACTGTTCGGAAATTACATCGGTACGATCCGGGAGCCGGGCTTTTACTTTGTGAACCCTTTCAGCAGCGCGGTGAACCCGGCGGCGGGTACGCGGCTGAGCCAGAGCGGCGACGTAAAGCCGACGGGCGGGAAGCTGTTTCAGATCGGTGTGGAGGGCGCAAGCGCCGAGGTGAACGTCGCGGAGATGGGAAAAAAGATTTCCATGAAGGTCATGACGCTCTCCAACAGCCGCCAGAAGATCAACGACTGCCTCGGAAACCCGGTGGAGATCAGCATCGCCGTCATGTGGCGCGTGCAGGATACTGCCAAAGCGGTGTTTAACGTGGACAACTACAAGGAATACCTCTCGCTCCAGTGTGACAGCGCGCTGCGCGACGTCGTGCGCATCTATCCGTACGATGTGGCGGAAAACGTGGACACGACCGGGGACGGCCAGGCGGACGAGGGGAGCCTCAGAGGCTCGAGCGAGGTCGTGGCGGAGCGCATCCGTGCGGAAATACAGAACAAGGTAGCGGATGCCGGGCTGGAGGTGCTCGAGGCACGCATCACGTATCTGGCCTACGCGCCGGAGATCGCGGCGGTCATGCTGCAGCGTCAGCAGGCTTCGGCCATCATCGACGCGCGCAAGATGATCGTGGACGGCGCGATCGGCATGGTGGAGATGGCGCTGGCGCGCCTCTCGGAGCAGGAGGTCGTAGACTTGGATGAGGAGCGCAAGGCGGCGATGGTATCGAACCTGCTCGTTGTTTTGTGCAGTAACCGGGATGCCCAGCCCGTGGTCAACTCCGGAAGCCTGTACTGATGGCCGACAACTCCAAAAAACAGGTGCCGTTGCGCCTCTCGGCAAAGCTCTACAACGCCATTGCGGCCTGGGCAGAGGATGATTTTCGTTCCGTCAATGGACAGATCGAGTATTTGCTGACGGAGTGTGTCCGCCAGCGGAAGAAAAACGGCAGGCCCGTCCCGCACACGCTGGACGAGCCGCCGGAGCTTGACATTGAATAGAAAAACAAAAATTCCTGTGGCGCCTGTGTCCTTTTTCAGGTATAATGATAGCTGAATGAGGAGGAATTTACCGTGACACATTTAGAGAAGGCAAAGGAGCTGCTCTATCAGGGCTATCACTGTTCGCAGGCGCTCTTTGGCGCGTTTGCGGAGGATTTCGGGATCGACGAGCGCACGGCGTTTCGGCTGAGCACATGCTTCGGCGCGGGTATGCGGCGCGGGGAGACGTGCGGGGGTGTGAGCGCCGGGCTGCTCGTGCTCGGGCTTGCGTACGGCTTTTACGATGTGGACGACCGGGAGCTTGAGATGTACGGGAACCAGAAGACGAGGGAGTACATCGACCGCTTTGAGGAAAAGATGGGCAGTACCCTGTGCAGGGATATTTTAAAGCAGAATTTTAAGACGAAGGAGGGCGCCGCGGCGATCAAACAGGCGGGGCTTGTCGTAAAGCGCTGCCCGGACGTCATGGAGACAGGCATCGGGATTTTAGAGGAGATGCTGCGGGAGCGCGGGGCGGTCATGGAGGTGGGCCAGTACCGGGACGAGACGTCGGATGTCTGGCGGGAGACGGAGGGCACCCAGGACGACCGCGAGCTTCGCCGGATGATGAAGAAGACCGGAAAGCGGCGTCATTTCCGACAGAATGTGACGCGTCTGATCAGCGGGACAAAGGATCAGGTCGCGTTCATCCAGTTCGACATCCGGGGCTTTAAGATTATCAACGATCTTTACGGCGAGCGCTTTGGCGACGAGGTGCTCTACAATACGTCGAAGCAGCTAAAGGAGCTCTGCGGCGAGGAGCAGTATTTTATCAATCTGCAAAGCGACGTGTTTATGGTCGTGACCGCTTACCGCACGCAGCGGGAGCTGGAGCAGTTTATTGACCTTCTGGACGATCAGCTGTCGGTGTTCCGGGAGCTGGAGCTGCACTTTTCGTTCGGCGTCTACACCCTCATCGACCGCGGAATGGATCTGCGCCAGATGGAGGGACGCGCGTCGATGGCGCGCAAGGCGGCAAAGGAGAGCGTGACGACGAACGTCGTCTTCTACAAGGAGCAGTTCAAGGAGCTTTTGTACACGCGCAAATTCATCGAGGAGAGCATGAAGGCAGCGGTGAGCGAGCGCCAGTTCCAAATGTTTTTGCAGCCAAAGTACAGTATTAAGCAGAATCGGATCGTCGGTGCGGAGGCGCTCGTGCGCTGGGTGCACCCGGAGCGCGGCATGATCTTCCCGGACGAGTTTATCCCGATCATTGAGGAGAACGGGTTTATCCGCAACGTCGACTATTTTATCTGGGAGGAGGCGGCCCGCTTTATCCGGCGGCTCGCGCAAAACGGCATCACCGATTGTCCGATCTCGGTCAACATGTCGCGGGTTCACCTGCAGGATGATCTGTGCAAGCAGAAGCTGCGGGACATTTTGCAGGAGACGGGCATCGACCGGCGGCTTTTGGAGCTTGAGATCACGGAGACGATGGACGACCAGCAGGTGAGCAAAAAGGCGCAGGA
>CAMTZV010000341.1 GCA_947086625.1 uncultured bacterium
CCGATCTGCACAGCTACGAAATCTATCCGGTTGTCAATGCGCAGAATTTTTCGGTCGTCAACTATCCCTCGTTTGCAAATGAAAATTCTGAGGAGATCCACGCGCGCTACAGCCGCGAGCTGCCATCGCTATACCGCGATATCGTCTGGCAGAGCATTTCGACGGTGACGGAGCGCAGCCGCAGCAAGACGACGATGCTTCTGGCGCCTCAGTACGACTATGAGGATGAAAACGAGCCGTCGGCGGAGGCGTTTACCTACTACGCGCGTCTCTTTCGTGAGAAGCGCATGGAGATCGGGCTCTCGCTCGAGCAGGTCTCGCAGGTTCCTCTGGACGAAAAGCTGGAAAAGGATCTGTCGTTTTTAAATGAGCATCTGGAAGGGTATGTGTATCGCTCCGCCTTTGCACCGAAGCCGAATGCCGGGACGGTCGGACGTCTTGGAAACAAGGAGGAATTGCAGACGGTCTCGACGCTGCTCACGGATTACGACAGCGGCAGCGATCTGCTTTATTATGTGAATAACTGCTGCGTACAGCAGGGGACGAACGATATTTTCAACCACACGTATATGGAAAATCTGCGGATGCACGCCATCGAGAGCGCGCTGGGCTATACGTCGGTCGTCTTAAATATGAACCGCGTCGCTTACCCGCAGGGGGACGAGGACAGCTGGGAGCGGCTTTACGAGGCGTTTTCCTCAAATTATCTGACGTACTGGAGTGTGTATTCTTATTTTGAAAAGACGACGCTTTCCGAGAGCGACGTGCGCGTCCGACGTTTCCTGAATCTTGATTTTGCAGAACGGCGTGCGGGGGATTCGCTGTACGTGGATGTGAAAAATTTTGAGGAGGAGGCATACTTTATACTGCGCACGCACGGGGAGCGCATAAAGGAGATCAGAGGAGGCAGCGTGATCGAGCTGGAAGACGATGCGTTTCTGATCCGCGCGGAGGAAAAATCATTTGAAATAATACTGGAAAATGGAAATATTCTGCGGTATTCTTAAAGTAGGGTCCGGCTTTGTGGGGGAGCCGGAAAACAATTTTTAGAAGGTGGATTAGGATGAAGGTCTGCGTGATTGCGGAGGGGTGCTATCCGTATGTGGTGGGCGGCGTGTCAAGCTGGGTGAACAGTCTGATTCAGTCGTTTTCCAATATGGAGGTTATTTTGCTGACGGTCGTGGCAAACAGGGAGCAGCGGGCAAAGTTTGCCTACGAGCTGCCGGAAAATGTGACCGAGGTGTACGAGGTGTATCTTGAGGACAAGGAATGGCTTGGCAGTAAGGGCGCGGGAAAGACGGTTTCTTTAAGCCGCAGGGAGAGCGAGGCGCTCTGCTCGCTCATTCTCGACGAGGGCGATGATTACTGGCCGACGCTTTTTAAGCTGTTTGAAAAGCACTTTTCGGTGGATAAATTTCTGATGGGCGAGGAGTTTTTGCGGGCGGCGCAGGAGTGCTACGAGAAGAAATACAACCAGCTTACGTTTTCGGATTTTTTGTGGACGCTGCGCTCCATCTATCTGCCGTTGTTTCTGACAATGAAGACAAAGGTGCCGGCGGCGGATCTCTACCACTGCGTGGCCACGGGCTATTCGGGCATCCTCGGCAGCATGGGGAAGATCAAAAACGGCGGGATGCTGATGATCTCGGAGCACGGGATTTACACCCGCGAGCGCGAGGAGGAGATTATCAAGGCGAAGTGGGTCGCCAATATTTATAAAAATCTGTGGATCGAGCAGTTCCGAAAAATGTCGCGGCTCGCCTATATGGAGGCGGATATCGTGACGAGCCTGTATGCGCATGCGCGCGAGCTGCAGCTGGAGCTCGGCTGTCCGCCGGAGAAGACTTATGTGACGCCAAACGGCATCAACGCCGCGCGGCTTGCAAATATCCCGGGAAAAACGCCAGAGGACGAGAAGTTTATCTCCATCGGAGCGGTGCTGCGCGTCACGCCGATCAAGGACGTCAAGACAATGATCCAGGCGTTTGATTTCGCGAAAAAAAAGCAGCCGCGGCTCAAGCTCTGGATCATGGGGCCGTGGGACGAGGACCAGGAATATGCGCAGGAATGTTTTGACCTTGTGGAGATGCTGGGGCTTTCGGATGTGGAGTTTACCGGGCGGGTGGATATCCGCGACTATCTCGGGCGCATGGATATCACGATCTTAACGAGCATCAGCGAGGGCCAGCCGCTCACAATTCTGGAGAGCTACGCGGCGAAAAAGCCGGTTATCGCCACGGACGTTGGAAACTGCAAGGGGCTGATCTACGGGGAGGACGACGATTTTGGAGAGGCGGGCATCCTGACGCACATCATGAATGTGAAGGAGATTGCCGATGCGATGGTCGACCTCGCGACGAACCCCGCGCTGCGCAGACGCATGGGCGAGAGCGGCTACAAGCGTCTCATGAAAAAGTATACGATCGAGCACATGAAAAAAACCTACGAGCAGCTCTACCGCCAGTGTGCCGAGGGGCTGATGATCCCGTATCCCGAGGAGCCGTTTTCGCTCGGGAGCGAACTGGAGGGCGTGCAGCCGCAGGAAGCGGAAGCGCCGGGCGAACCGGAGGGCGCATTGCCGCAGGAAGCGGAAGCGCAGGCGGCACCGGAGGAGCAGCCCGCACAGCCGGAGGCAGCCGGGCAGCCGGCATCAGGGCCTGCGGCGGACAAGACACTGCTGGCGGCGGGATTGCCGGAGGAGACGCCGCCGATGACGGAGCGCGCACAGCCGCAGCCGGAGGAAAAATTCGAGCGCCAGCGCATGATGCGCCACCGAAGCGGCAGCCGCGACCGCCGCAGATGGAGCGGAAGACGTCGAAGATAGACTCCGTGCGCGTGGAGTGAGGGCGTGTGTGGCATGCGTCCTGCGAAATGAAGCAAGGGCGAGGTGCGCGCGTGGAGTGAGGGCATGTGTGGCATACGTCCCGCGAAATGAAGCATGGGCGAGGTGCGCGCGTGGAGTGAGGGCGTGTGTGGCATGCGTCCTGCGAAATGAAGCAAGGGCGAGGTGCGCGCGTGGAGTGAGGGCATGTGTGGCATGTGTCCTGCGAAACTTTACATGAGCGAAGCGAATGTGTTGAGCGGGATATATGCCGCATATGCCCGGAGTAGATTCATGAGGAAAATGCAAAAAAGCGGCACCCAAACTAACCCGCAGAAAGGAGATGCGCCATGGCATCGGACGTCGGATTCGGAAAAAAACTGACGCGGATATTCCGCGCAAATACGATCGCGACAAGCTTGTACGGCTTTTTGTACAGTGCCATTGTGACGATTGCGCCTATGTTTCTGATCATCGGCGCCGTAATCCTCATGAGCAATGTGCTGGGCTATTCGAAGCTCTCCTATGCCAGCCGTGAGCTTTACACAGAGACGGTGCTCTATCAGTTTATCTTTTCTCTGCTGGCGGCCTCACCCTTT
>CAMTZV010000342.1 GCA_947086625.1 uncultured bacterium
CGGGAGGGCATGATCTGCATCACCGTGGATGAGACAAGGGACGCCGTGTACGTCATTTACAAGGACGACGGCGCGGGGATGTGCAGGGACGAAGCGCAGCACGTCACAAAGTGGAGCTACCAGGGTGAAAACCGGCAGGGCGGCCATGGCATCGGCATGTATCTCGTGGAGGAGGCGGTGCGCGAGAGCGGCGGTACGATGGAAATACGCAGCCGGGAAAATCAGGGCATGGGAATTTACATGACGTTTCCGCGGACGGGCTGAGGCTGCGTATTGCGCATAGTGGAAATCTGCTGCCCGTATGCTGCGGCGGTTCAGAGCTTTAGCACGACGTCCACGAAAAACTCCGTGCCGCGGTGAGAGGCGTGGGCGGATCCGCCGTATTTTTCGGCGACGGCTGCGATGGAGGAGAGCCCAACGCCCCTTCCGCCGTGTCTTGTGGAGCAGTAGCCGTCCGCGCTTTGCCGGACGTTTCCGTCAAAGCTGTTGGTGGAGACGATGTAGAGGCAGTTTTCCTGCCGCACCTCTGCGGTGAGGCAGAAATAGCGGTTTTTCTCAGGGGCGCGCGCACAGCCGAAGATGGCGTTTTCCATCAGGTTTCCAAAGAGCGCCGCCATGTCCGGCTCACAGAGCAAAAAATCGTCCGGCAGCGCGATGCGCCAGTCCGTGGCGATGCCCGCCTGTTCTGCCATCTCCCCGTAGTAGCTAAGGAGCGCGTTTAGAGCGGGGTTTTTGCAGTAGACGGCGGGGGCTTTGGCGGAGAGCTGGCTTTCGTACTGCGCGAGATGGGTGCGGATGCTTTCGATGTCACCCTCGCGGGCGAGCGAGGAGAGCAGCCGTACGGAGTGGCGGAAGTCGTGGCGCAGCCTGGCGGTCTGGCGCATGTGCTCCTGCAGGACGCGGTACTGGCGCGCCTGCATCTTCAGCAGCCGGGTTCGCTCCGTAAGCTTTACGTGTGCAAGCATGGCCGACGCGCTCTGGCAGAAGAGCATGTAGACGGCCACAAGGACGGCAAGCGCGGCGAGCTCGAAGACAGGGAAAAGCCACAGCATGCGCCCGGCGTGTAAGGTGGCGTAGGACTGGGGGATGGCGAGCACGTTGAAGGCCAGGAACACGGCGGAGAGCACCACGGTGGAATACCATATTTTCGGGGAATCAAACTGATTGATGATATTCACGTAATTTTTGCAGGCGGGGTATGCGGTAACCGCCGCGGCAAGGATGGAGAGCGAAAGCTGAAAAAGCGCCGCCTCCGCGGAGACATGCGCGGCGCCGGAGAGCGGGTGCAGCCGCGCGTCGAGGGCGTAGGCGAGCTGCGCGGGAAACGTGTGAACGGCGCAGACGCCCACGTAGACGGCAAGGCAGCGCGGCAGGTCGGCGTTTACCGCGCTGCGGTAGAGAAAGAACAGTGGGAGGATCGCGGGCAGCAGGATCGCGGTTGTGCCAAAGGAGGACGCGGCGTGGAGCCATGCGCCGAGAACGGCGAAGGGCAGCAGCGCGGCTGCGCAAAGTGCCGCGGTTTTTGCCGGCGTATGGCGCAGGCGGGGGTACATGACAAGAAAACAGGATGCTGACGCGGGCAGCGTGACGAGAAGCTGGAAAAAAGCGGACAAAAAGCGCTCCATACTCATGAGGATTCCTCCTTTGTGTGCCGGGCAGCGAGTGTCTGACTCTGGCGTATCTTTTGAAAATGGTAGTCGTGCAGCACCTGCTCGATCTTTGCGCGGTCGCGCACGCGGATCGGATAGTGCGCGCCGTTTTCCATGACGCAGCAGCTGTCGGCAAGACTTATGACGCGGTCGGCGTTTACGACGATGCCCTTGTTGACCCTGAGAAAGCGGGCGTCCTGCCCTGTCCGTTCGAGAAATTCCGACATGGTCATGCGGCAGCGCAAAGCCTCGCCGTCAGCGAGCGCGATACACAGATAATGGGCGTCCGTGACAACCGATATGATGTTGTCGGGAAAGACGGGGATACTCCTGCGGCCGCTCGCCAGCTCGATGTAAGTGCCGGAGCGGGGCAGGATCCTTATTGCGTCTAAGAGCACACGGAAGAGACGTTCTCTCGTGACAGGCTTTATCATGTATTCAAAGGCATGGCAGGAGAAGGCATCGGGCATGAACTCGCCGCTTGTCGTCAGAAACACGAGGATGCAGGTATAATCGTGCTCGCGCAGCCTGAGCGCGGTGGCGATGCCGTCGATTCCTTCCATATAGATATCCATAAAGACGACGGAAAAGTCGTTGTCCGAAAGCGCCGCCAAAAACGCGCCGCCGTCCGCAAAGGGGACGATCTCGATATGGCAGCAGTGCGTGTTGCCAAAGCTCTGGCAGAGCGCCGCCATTTCATCCCGGCAGCGTTTGTCGTCGTCTACGAGTGCGATCTTCAAGTTGTTGTACCTCATTTCCTTAAAATCCTGTATTATCATACTACAAACCACAAGTTTTTCAAAGTCATATCTAGTTGCCAGAAACATGACGTTTCTGCCAGAGGGCTTGTCTGCCCGTCGAAATCCGCTACAATAGAAAATAGGGGGTTTTTGTGTCAGCGATAAAATCGTAACAGCCCAGCCCGCGCCATTCGAGGAGGCTCCTTCGGAGCTGCTGCAAAAATCTTTAACAAAACTTTAATGTAATTTTTTCCATTGTCTGTTAGAATAGGTGATAAGAAAGATGTCGAGAGCTGTCAGAGCCTCATGAGGAAAAAGGAGAGAAGAACACCATGAAAAGCAATGAGTTACTTCCGTTTGGCAGAAACAGGTACTATAAGGGTAAGATGCTCACATCCTCTGATTTCGAAGCAGAGCAGATCTACATGAACAGCAAGCGCCGGCTCATCAACGAGATGGTCACGGGCTGCGGCATCGTGTGCGGTTTGAGTGTCATCAGCTTGGACGACCTGTCCTTGATGATCGAGAGCGGGATGGCGATCGACGACGGGGGCAGGGAGATTGTCGTCGACAGCTCCATCGTAAAAAAACTCTCCACGATCGACGGCTTTGAGTCTCTGACGAGCAGCTACGTGAGCCTGTGCATCCGCTACCGGGAGCAGGAGACGCAGCCGGTGTACGCCATCAACCATCAGGACGGCGAGAAGGAATACGAGTACAACCGCATCGAGGAGGGCTACGAGCTGTTCGTGCAGGACTGCGGGAATCTGCCCCGGGACTTTGCGGCGGAGAGCGAGTTTTTTGCGGGCGGCGTGCTCTTTGAAAATCCCGACTACTGTGTGTTTTTGCATCTCCCGGCAAATGTGTGCACCGGGCATTACGTGAAGCTGACGCTCACGGTGGAGAAGCGCTCGGATGCCGACGTGGGGCTGTGCTACGGGGCCGTTTTGCAGACGCCGCTGATGACGTCTCTGGACGGGGCGCAGGAGCTTTCACTGTCGCTTGAAAACGTCAGCCTGCCGT
>CAMTZV010000343.1 GCA_947086625.1 uncultured bacterium
CCTCCGGTACGAAGCCGAGCTTCTGCATACTGTTTCCCAGCCCCTTGCCGAACAGTCCACCGGAGCCGATCGCGTAGAGCCCCTGCAGGGTCTGGTAGCCCTTGTCAAAATTTTCGGGGTGCAGCCAGATCTCCACGCGCTCTCCGCGGTAGCCTGCGCCCGGTATCATGAGAAAGAGCAGAATACCCGCGATACCCGTGCCTCCGATGGCTAAAAACTGCCAGTATTTCGGGCTTGCGACAAAAAGCATCGCCACCCCGATCCCCAGAACAATGATCGCGGTACTCAAATTGTTGACAGCGATCAGCGCAAAAAGCGGAAGAATGAACACCATTACCCGCAGCACCGCACTGAACTTATTCATCTTACGCGGAAAGCGGCAGATGAGGCTCGCCAGAAACATGATGACTGCCAGCTTTGCAAACTCCGACGGCTGAAACTCGAAGGAACTGTTCGGAATGCCGAGCCATCGCCTCGAGTTGTTATGTACGATGCCGATGCCCGGGATGAGCACCAGCGTACAGAGCGCCGTCGCAACCAGATACGCAAAATTCCCCATGTTGCGCCAGCGGCGGTAATCGATGCGGGAGATGACAAGCATGCCGGCAAACCCCATCCCGAACGCCATCCCCTGTCTTTTTAAATAGTGGGCCGGATCCGAAAAGGTGTCCTGCGCGTCATAGGCGCTCGTGCTGTAGAGCATCACCAGGCCGAAGCATATCAGAAAAATAATGATAAACAGCAAGCTATAATCAAAATATTTTATCTGGCGCTTTTTTCTCTGCCGTCCCGCCATATTCCGCCGTTTCCTTTCACTCCTGTTTCAGATTTCTCACCAATTCCTTAAACAGATCGCCGCGCTGTTCATAGCTCTCGAACATATCCCAGCTCGCGCAGGCCGGGGAGAGCAGCACCGCGTCGCCGCTTACCGCCTTCCTGCGGCAGATGTCGACCGCCTCCTCCAAAGAACCCGCAAACTCGTAATCCGTAAAGCCCATGCGCGCGCACGTCTGTGCGATCTTTTCCGCAGTCTCGCCGATCAGCACAAGCGCCTTCACCCTTCCCTCAAACGACCGGATCCATTCCTCATAGGAAGACTGCTTATCGTAGCCGCCGCCGATTAAAAGCGTCGGCCGGTCCATCGCGCGGATGCCCCGGATCGCCGCGTCGGGATTCGTGCCCTTGGAGTCGTTGTAATATTTTACGCCGCCGATCTGTGCCACATATTCTATTCTATGCGCGACCGCCGTAAACTGAACTAATACTTCCCGTATGCGCGCAAGCGGCACGCCGTAAGCGAGCGCGATCGCCGTCGCCGCCATCACATTTTCATAGTTGTGCGTACCGGGCAGGTTTAACTCGTCCACCGTGCAGACAGGCCGGGGCTCATCCCCGGTCGCGTCATAAATCGTCTGATCCTGTAAATACAGCCCCCCAGACAACGCCCGCGCACTGCTGAACCAGACGACGCGCAGCCTCTCCTTCACCGTCTCGCCGAAGGCGCGCAGCACATCGTCCTCATAGTTTAAGACACACACCTGTCCTTCCTTCTGCCCCTGCGTAATGCGCTCCTTCGCCGCAATGTAGTTTTCCATCGTGTGGTGGCGGTTTAAGTGATCCGGCGTGATGTTTAAGATCGCGGAGATCTTCGGTGCGAAATGCTCCACCGTTTCCAGCTGGAAGCTCGAGATCTCGGCGACGGTCACGGTTTCCCCGCGCGTCTCCCTTGCCACCGACGTGTACGGAATCCCGATATTGCCGACGACCTGCACATTCTTTGCATAATTTTTCATAATCTCGCCGACTAACGTCGTCGTCGTCGTCTTGCCGTTCGTCCCGGTGATCGCAATCACGTCGCCCTCTGAAAAGGCGTAGGCAAGCTCAATCTCGCCCCAGATCGTAACACCCGCAGCGCGTAGCGCGTCGATCTCAGGGCTGTCTGTCGGCACGCCCGGGCTTAGCACCGCGTAGGAATAGCGCGCGGGGGCGTTTTCGGGGAGCGTGCCCGTCATGACCGTGCACCCCGAAAACGCCTCCGACTTCGCACGCACATCCTCCTCGGAGAGCTTACCGTTTCCGTCGTACACCTCAAAGGCAATCCCGTTCGCCTTCAAAAGCTCTGCCGCCGCGATGCCGCTTACCCCGGTCCCGACGACGAGCACCTTTTTCTGCTTCAAATCCATTTGTGTTCTCATATTCTAATGTACTCCTGTCACTCTTTCTGTCTGGAAATACCCAGCCGTGTGCGGGCAGATGTTTCCGTACAAAGACCGTCATAAAAACGCCGGTGCTTGGCGAGGTATTTTCGAGCCTAGCATCCGCTGCGTTTTTATCGAGCAAAAGCGTGTCTTTGACGAAAATATCTGCCCGTGTGCGGCGTGATACTGCCACTACAAAGCCGCATACGCCAGCAGGCAAAGCAGCGTCGTCACGATGGAAAACACCGCCACGACCCGCGTCTCCGCCCAGCCGCCCAGCTCAAAGTGGTGATGGATCGGCGCCATGCGGAAAATGCGCTTTCCGTGCGTCAGCTTAAAATACCCGACCTGCAGCATGACCGACAAAATCTCGATCCAGTAGATCAGCCCTACAATCAGGATAAAGATCGGCATCTGCATCATATACGCAGTCGCCGCCACAAAGCCGCCGAGCGCAAGCGAGCCCGTATCGCCCATAAACACGCGCGCCGGATAGACGTTAAAGAGCAGAAAGCCGAGCAGCGCCCCCACAACTGCGCACGTGACGGGCGCCACGCCGCTTGCGCTTCCGATCGCGACAACCGCGAAAAACGTCGCCACCAAAACGGTCACGCTGCTGGCGAGTCCGTCCAGCCCGTCGGTAAAATTGACGCCGTTGACCGTCCCGATGACCGCCAGAAACATGACCGGATACGCCAGCACGCCGATATTCAAATATTTCCCGCCGCTAAAGGGGATGAGCATCGTCATCGGCACCTTCGCCCACATCATATACGCCGCAAACACGCCCGTCACGGCGATCTCACAGAGCATCTTCTGCCACGCGAGCAGCCCGTCGGAGCGCTTTAAGACAACCTTCAGGTAATCGTCCAGAAATCCGATGATTCCAAAGCCAAGCGTCACAAAGAGGATCGGCATGACCTGTGGATACTTTTTTACGAACAGCAGGCTCGTGACCGTGATCGCAATGAGGATCATCAGGCCGCCCATCGTCGGCGTCCCGTTCTTCACCTGATGCGATTCGAGCTCCTCCCGTTCCGTATTCCCGATCTTCAGCTTTCGCAGAAACGGAATGATGACAGGCCCCAGCAGCGCACTGATGGCAAATGCGATCAGCACCGCGAGAATACATGTATTGATCATAACTCTCCCTCTTTCTTTGGTCCAAAAGTAACCGCGTCTGTGTCTTAACTTATCCAGTATACGTTA
>CAMTZV010000344.1 GCA_947086625.1 uncultured bacterium
CAGGCGTCCTCGCAGAAATTGTTGTGGTAGCGCTTGCGGTACGTGTCGTGCCGCTTCATTTTTTCGAGCGCCTCCTGCTCTGTCAGGTGGTAAAGCTCCATGATGCGCTTACACTTTGTGCGCGTGTCCCCGAGAATAAAGATAGAGATCATCCCCGGATAGCCCTGAAAAATGCCCTCCGCGCAGCGGCCGACCACGACGAACGACTCCCCGCCATCCGCCTTGCGCTTCAGATAGTCGAACTGCATGTAAGCGATGTTTACCTCCGCCGAGCTGTGGTGCCCCTTCGCGCTTCGCGAGAGAAACAGCTTGTGCGGTCTCTCGTCATACCTGCGCAGCGTTTCCGGGTCGACGCCCTTTTCCAGGGCGACTTCATCCAAAATGTTGTGATCGTAGAGCTTTAAGTCCAGCCGCCTTGCAAGCTCCGCAGCGATCGCGTGTCCGCCGCTGCCGTACTCCCTCCCCACGCATACAAGAATCTGTGATTTGCTCATCGCTTCCATCCTCCCTTAAAAATATCTGACATATATACATACCATCGAGATCAAAATGACGAAAACCGTCGCCGGGGCGCAGTATTTGCAGTATTTTCCCCAGCCGATCGGGTAGCCCTCGCGCGTTGCCACGGAGATGCCGACCACGTTTGCGGACGCACCGATGGGCGTCGCGGAGCCGCCGATATCCGTGCCGATGGAGAGCGTCCACGCCAGGACGGAGAGATCCATGCCCTGTGCCGCCGCAAGGCTTTTGATGACCGGGATCATCGTCGCCGCAAACGGGATGTTGTCGACAAACGCGCTCGCCACCGCCGAAATCCACAGTATAATCGCCACGACGAGCTTGCCGTTCGTGCCGCAGATATAGCTGATGCCCTCCGCAATCAGCTCGAGCACCCCGGTCTGCTCAAGGCCGCTCACGACGACAAACAGCCCCGTGAAAAACAACAGCGTTTCGTAATCCACCTTTTTTAACAGCTCCAGCGCGGATTTATACTGCGCCAGCAGAGTCAGCGCCGCCACAAGCACGCCGATAAACGCGACGGTCAGCCCCGTATTCGCGTGCGTGATCAGAAGCACGACCGCCACCGCAAAGATGAGCAGGCTGCACACAAACTGCTTCCGGTCCGTGATCGCCGTGCGCGGCTCGGGGTACAGGGATGTGTCTTTTTCCTCACGCCCTGCCGCGGAGAGCTCTCTGCGAAAGCAGAAATAGAAATAAAGCACTGCAAACACGAGTGAAACGGCCGCGATCACACCGGTATTCGTCACGAAATCCGAAAACGCATAGCCAAGCGACGTGCCGATGATGATGTTCGGCGGGTCGCCGCACATCGTGGCGGAGCCCCCAAGGTTTGCGCAGAAGATCTCCGACAAAATCATCGGAACCGGATTGCACTTTAAGAGCTGGCAGAGCTCCACTGTCACCGCTGCCAGAAACAGGATGACCGTGATGCTGTCGATGAACATCGACAGGCACGCCGACATAAGCATGAACACGACAAAAACGGGCATCGGACGATAGTGCACGAGCTTTGCAAGCTTCAGGCAAAGCCACCGGAAAAACCCGGATTTTCCCATGCCCTCCACCATGACCATCATTCCGGCGATGAACAGGATCGTCGCCCAGTTAATACCGCCGGACGACTCCGCCGCCTCCCCGCTCACATGCCAGAACTCCGGCGTCAGGAAGCTGCCGAAATTGAGCGTCTCAAAAATTGCCTGCGGGCTTCTCATACAAATGCCAAACACGACGACGAGCATTCCCGCACCGCACACAAGCGTCACCAGATGACGTGCAAACTTCTCCGTGACAATAAAAAAGAACATCACGAAAAAGATTGCAATCGCCAGTATTTTTGCAATCATAAAATTACCTCTCTTCTATTCGTATTTTATTCATATGAAAAAATGAGAAAACGGTTCAAAGAGCGCACGCTAAAGCCCAAAAGCAGACAGACCTCCCCTGCGCCTTCGCCGTCACGAAAAGAGACGCCTTTTTCGCCCGTCTGAGCTGTCAATGAATGTGATGATGCGCGAAAGCCCGTATGTCGGGCACGCGCTGCCGTGAAAGACCCCGGCAAAAAGATATGCAAAAAACGCCGACAGACAGCCAAACACCGCCAGACGGCCCGCAGATCTTCCGGCCGCGCCGGATCTTCTGCTATGTACACGTTCGTGGGAGATCGCCTCGTCGCCATCCACCGGCGTCTCCTCGTCCAGACGCGCGGGAAGCTGCGTGCGCGTCCGCGGCACGCGAAGCATCGACGCGGCAGGCGTTTCACACAAGGGCCCGGCCACAAGCGTCTCCGGCTGTCCCAGACAGCTGCACACGACTACCGCAAGCAGACAGAACATCAAAAACCGCTGTTTGAGCACAGATATACGCCGCATCACAGGCCCCTCCCCTCTCGAAAAAATTCCATCTAACTATAGCTGTTTTTCATTTGGATGTCAAGAGCCGCCTGCTACGTTTTTACTTCGTTCAGCCCCGCTCTACTGACAGTCGATTGCGAAATCCGGCGCACTTTGCTACAATCAGAAGTAACAGCACAGCCCTGTCTGTCAGAGGGACCGATACGGGCGCAGGAGGGGGAACGACAAATGTATGAAATCAATATGGAAAAATTTGGCAGATTTGTGAGCGCGAGGCGAAAAGCGCTTGGCATGACGCAAAGGGAGCTTGCAGAAAAGCTCTGCCTGTCGGATAAAGCGGTGAGCAAATGGGAGCGGGGCCTGAGCCTGCCCGATGTCTCCGTCCTCATGCCGCTGGCAGAGGCGCTCGGCGTGAGCGTGACGGAGCTGCTCGAGGGCGAGCAGCTGGACGCGCAGCCGATTCCCGCAGCGCGCGTGGAGGAGGTCGTGCAGAAGGCCATCGGGCTCTCCGACTCCTACTCCATTGCGTCCTACGGAAAACGCTTTCAGAAAAAAAATCTGCCCGTCTTTCTCGGTATGTGCGCCGTGTGCGTCGCGGAATTTTTCGCGGCGCTCTCGCTGGTCGCCGCAGCGCGGCTGTTTACCAGCCTGCTCACGCTGGATATTCTGAGCATTCTCTTTGGCGCGTACTTCTGGCTGTTTGCCGCCACGCGCCTGCCCTCCTACTACGACGAGCACCGGATTAACCTGTATGCGGACGGCATTTTCCGCATGCACATCCCCGGCATCGCCTTCAACAACCGCAACTGGGGCCACATCCTGCGGGCATGCCGACTCTGGTCGCTTCTGGCGGCCATCATCCCCACGCCGCTGTTTTTGCTGCTCAACCTGCTGTTTGGCGACCTGCCCCTGCTCTGCGACATGATCCTGCTCTTTCTGTTTTTAGGCGGGCTGTTCGTTCCGATCTACTATGTGGCGTGGAAGTACAGGTAAAAACGACGCCCCGGTGCCACACTTATCTTT
>CAMTZV010000345.1 GCA_947086625.1 uncultured bacterium
GAGGAAAAGTAAACGGAAAGTTCCGTTACAGGTCAACCCGCAGATGCCGCGGCAGCCCGTCCACCATCATCGGCGAGAGCTCCGCCTGAATGAGCGGCCGGATGTAGTGGATCAGCTCCTCGGACACATGCGTCCCGTCCTCGGTGATCCACTCGAGAGGAACCTTCTTCTCGATATTTGCGATCTTATGTACGTCCTGACAGCTCGTCGTACAGATGTAAGGATCCTCGGAAACGCGCTCCAGCACGACGACCTTTCCGGTCTCGCCCTCAAACGCGGCCTTGACTGCCGCGCCGCCCACCTGGAACGCCTCGGTGATATCCACACGCGAGGTCATATGCGCCGCACAGCGCTGCAGCGTGGACAGCTCGATCGCGCGCGTCTTCACACCCAGCTCCGATGCAACCTTATCCGCCAGATATCGCGCCGTGCCCTGAAGCTGCTTGTGCCCGAACGCGTCCACAAACTCCACGTGATCCCTCAGCTCAAACACATAGCGGCCATCCGCCACCCTGATCCCCTCTGATACGGCGACCACGATCGAGCTGCGCTTCTCGCAGAGCTCCCTGATCCTTCTCATAAACAGCTCGATGTCAAAGGGAACCTCCGGCAGGCAGATCATGTCCACGCCCTCGCAGTCCTCGCCCGCCGCAAGCGCGCTCGCCGCTGTCAGCCATCCGGCATTGCGCCCCATAACCTCTATGATCGAGATCGTCGGGTAATCGTAGACGAGGCTATCGCGGATGATCTCTTTTGTAACCGCCGCAATGTACTTCGCCGCGCTTCCGTAGCCCGGCGTGTGGTCGGTCATCGCCAGATCATTGTCGATCGTCTTTGGCACGCCCATAAACTTGATCTCGCTGCTGCGCAGGATCGCGTAGTCGGACAGCTTTTTGATCGTATCCATCGAGTCGTTTCCGCCGATGTAGAAAAACGCCTCAATCTCAAGCTCCTCTAAAATCTCAAAAATCTGCTCGTACACATCCCGGTTGTCCTTAATCTCCGGCAGCTTGTAGCGGCACGAGCCGAGG
The DNA here is from genome assembly GCA_947086625.1 of uncultured bacterium. Taxonomy (GTDB): domain Bacteria; phylum Bacillota; class Clostridia; order Lachnospirales; family Lachnospiraceae; genus W0P33-017. The sequence goes on from CAMTZV010000345.1 coordinate 1,032, forward strand.
AAGGACGACGGCGTGCGCTTTAGCAGATCAATATCCAAATCCGATTTGATATGCTCCGACAGATCCACATACTGTCGATCCAAAAGCCCCTTGATGCCGTGCAGCATCCCGTACACCTTTCCCGCACCGCGGTCGCGCGCAGTCTTAAACACCCCGACCAGACTCGAATTGATTACGGACGTGGGCCCTCCCGACTGTCCTACGATTACATTACCCCTCATACGTTTGTACCTCCTCACAGAATACTGACATGTCAGTTATATCTCCTCTATTGTAACACGAACGGAGCAAAATGTCACGGAAAAACTTCCCCGAAAAATTTCCCTATGCGGGCCTGCGCATAAAAACGGAACCGCCGTGTAACCACAGCCGTCCCGTTTTCCCATTGCCGTTCTTTTTGATCTGCCGGCCCTACTTTGCCGCACCTGCTCCTCCTGCGCTGCCGTTTCCTGCCGTGCCGCCTGCGCCCTCGGTTCCGTCTGCCGCGCCGTCCTCGCCGTCAATCGCATCCATCACGTCGTCGCCCGCATCCTCCACGTCGTCGATCGCGTCATTCACAACGCCGTCCGCCCCGGTTGCTCCATTGTTGTTCCCGTTCGTATCGTTCCCGGTCGTCCCGTTTCCGGTCGTTCCGTTTCCGGTTGTATCCGTACCGGTTCCGTTTGTGCCCGTCCCGTTTGTCCCGTTGTTGTCAACCGTCCCGTTCGTGCCGCTGCCGTCGGTCGCATTGTTGTTTGTGTCTGTCCCGCAGGCCGTCGCCGTGCACAGCGTCAGCGTCATAACCGCACACGCCAGAACTTTTCTTAAAAATAATGATCTTGCTTTCATAATGTTCTCCTTTTTTGTTTCTTTTTCTTATAATCTTTCCTGTTTCAAAAAAAATATGCGTTTACTTGCGCATTTTCGGCTTGAAGATCCATGCCGCCAGATACGCAAAGATGAGCGCGGCGCTCACGCCGACCGCGCACGCCGTAAAGCCGCCCGTAAACAGCCCTAAAAAGCCGTCCTCGCCGATCGCCTCCTTCATGCCCTTCCAGAGCACATTCCCAAAGCCCAAAAGCGGCACCGATGCGCCTGCGCCCGCCCACTCCACAAACGGCTCGTACAGGCCGATGGCGCCGAGCACACATCCGCTGCACACTAAAAGCACCATGATCCGCCCCGGCAAAAGCTTTGTCTTTTCCATCAAAATCTGAGTCAGCGCGCAGATCGCGCCGCCCACCGCAAATGCGATCACATAATCCATGCCGTCACCTCCAATCCGTGTATCCCTATTCCACATGCTCGAGCACGATGCCGTGCGCGATGCCCGGTACATTCTGTCCCTCGTTAAAGCTCACCTGCGAAAGCAGCGCCCCGGTCGGGATAAATAAAATCCGCTTGTACTCGCCGCTTATTAGCTTTGGCATGTAATGCGCCGCGAGCGTCACCGCCGAGCAGCCGCAGCCGCTTCCGCCCGCCTGTGTGCCCTGCTCCTCGCTGTCAAAAATTTTCATGCCGCAGTCCTCGTGCACGCCGCTGATGTCGATGCCCTCATCCTTCAGCAGCTTGATTAAAATCTCCTGCCCGATCGTGCCGAGGTCTCCGGTCACGATCCGGTCGTAATCCTCTGGCTTTCGCCCGAAATCTTTCAGATGGACTTTGATCAGATCCATCGCCGCCGGGGCCATCGCCGCACCCATGTTCTGCGCGTCGCGCACGCCGTAGTCCATGATCTTTCCGTTTGTGAAGCCGGTGATCTGTACCGGGGATTTCTCCGTGCTTAAGACGTAAGCACCGCTGCCCGTCACCGTCCACGTCGCGGAGAGCGGGCGCTGGTTCGCATACTCCACCGGGAAACGGAAGTTTTTCTCCGCGCTCGCGAAATGGCTCGAGGTCACAACAAGCACCCGCTTCGCAAATCCGCCCGCAAGGCACATGACCGCCAGCGACATGCCCTCGCCCAGCGTCGAGCACGCGCCGTAAAGCCCGAACAGTGGGATCTCATAATCCATCAGGCCAAACGATGTTGCGATATTCTGCCCGAGCAGATCACCCGCAAACGCGTAGCGCACATCCTCCGCCTTCAGATTCGCCTTCCCGAGCGCCAGCGCAACCGCCTCCTTCTGCATCCGGCTCTCCGATGCCTCCCACGTCTCCTCTCCGAATTTATCCGTATCGCATATCATGTCAAAATGAGCGGCGAGCGGCCCTTCGCCCTCCATTTTTCCGACGACCGTCCCTGTACTGTTGATGTAAACCGGCAGTGCAGGCACGGCGCTCGCTCTGCCCTTTTGCTGTAATTGTTCCAACATGCCTGCCCTTCCTTATCTGTAATTTTGTTGCCCCGTCAGCTTGCCGGAGCATTTGACTTGAG
>CAMTZV010000346.1 GCA_947086625.1 uncultured bacterium
AGAGATACTCGACATGCTTGAGGGCTTAAAAAAACGCATCGAGTCTGCCTTTATCATTGACAGTACCGATATGCTTTGTCGCGCCGGAAAGATACCGAAAAGCGTCCACACGATCTGCAATGCGCTTTTAATCCACCCCGTCATCGTTCTTCGCAAGAGCAGAATGACAGTCGGCGGTATCCATTTCGGCAGCACGGAGCAGGTCACGAAAAGCTATATCCAAAAGGTATTAAAGAACAAGGATGCAATCGACACGAGAATCCTCTTTATCACCTATGCGGGAATGGATGAACAGGGGCTTTCAAAAATCCGGGAGATCGTCGGCCAGTGCTGCAGCTTTGAGCGGATCTATTTACAGCGGGCTTCCTCGGCGATCGCCAGCAACTGCGGGCCCGGGTCGTTCGGTCTGCTGTTTTTGCACAGGGCAGATTATGAAAGGCAGCCGGGCTGAGCGTCAGATCATCGCCCGCTCGGTAATCATATGACACGAGCTGCCGCGGAAAGGAGAACATGATGATACTTGTTGTAGATGACGACGAGATGAACCTGCGGATGGCAGAGTTTATCCTGAAACAGGGAAGCTATGAGGCACGCAAGGCGACGTCCGGCGAGGAGGGACTTGTGCTGGCGGCGCAGGGAGGCGTTGACCTCATCCTTCTGGACATTGAAATGCCGGGCATGAACGGGATCGAGACGGCGGAAAAGCTGCGGACAGCGGAGGAAACAAAAAATATTCCGATCATCTTCCTCACCGCATCGCCCGATGAGGAGAGCATGGCGGCAGCCGAACGCCTCGGCGTCCTGGGATGCGTCAAAAAGCCGTTTCTGCCGCCGGAGCTACTCGCAAAAATCAAAGAGGTGCTCGCATAACAGTCACGTGAAACAAAGGGATGCTCCATGACCAGAATATACCAGATTAAACAGCTGCTGCGGGAATTGCAGGAGGACGCAAAGGACATCGACCGCCATGCGCTGGAGACGTTTTGTATTGTCTTCGCGCTGGTGGGCGGCTTCATGTGCTGCGTGAACCTGTCCGTGAGGTCGTACCATATGGCGGGGATCACGGGCGGGCTTGGTTTGTTTTTGCTTCTGAACCGGTTCCTGTTCCGCAAAAAAAAGAATACAAAGCTCCTGATCGTGAACATCGCCGTTGTCATGACGGTAATGATGCTTTATTTTCTTGTAAACGGCGGGGAAGCGGGCTTTAGCTCGGCATGGATGTATCTGCTTCCTCCGGTGGCGATGTATTTTCTCGGCATTTATTATGGGGGAATCTTCAGCTTTCTGCTTGCCTTTGCTACGCTCGTGTATATGTGGACGCCGCTTCACGCCATCGGCTTTCCCTACACACAGACGTATCTCACCCGGTTTCCGGTCGTCTATCTGTCGGATACGATCATCTGCTTTTGTATCCAGTACCGGATTTCCCGCTACAAGTCAAGACAGCGGGAGCTTTTGAAGGAGGCCGAGACGGCGAGCCGTGCAAAGAGCGATTTCCTCTCCAATATGTCGCATGAGGTGCGCACGCCGATCAACGCGATCCTCGGCTACAATGAGCTCATCATGAAGGAAACGCAGGAGAGCCACACGGCGGCCTATGCGGTCAACGTGCAGACTGCCGGGCGGACACTGCTCACAATGGTCAGCAACATTTTGGACTTCACGAGCATGGATCAGGAGACGATCGCGGTAGCAGACGAGCCGTACTCGGTCTATTCTCTGCTGCACGATATCTTTTCCTATGCGGAGTATTACACGGAAGAAAAGGAGCTTGCGCTGACTGTGGACTTTGACGGGCAGATCCCGCAGATGCTCTCGGGTGATGTGGCGCATATCATGCAGATCGTGAACCATCTGATTTCCAATGCCGTAAAGTATACCCGTGAGGGTTACGTGAAGCTCACGGTAAAATGGCAGGAGAAGGGTGAAACGTGCGGAGCGCTTTCCGTCGCCGTGGAGGACAGCGGCATCGGGATGGAGCAGCAGGACATCGAAAATATTTCCAGCGCCTTTTCACGTTTTGACTACAAAATGAACCGTGATGTGCAGGGGCTTGGTCTTGGTATTCCGATCGTGCAGCGCCTGCTCGATCTCATGGGCAGCCGTCTGGATATCCGCAGCGAGTACGGAAAGGGCAGCTGTTTTTCATTTGTGCTCACGCAAACAGTCATAGACCGCGCGCCCGTGGGCACCGTCGCCTTTGACCGGGGTTATGCGCTTGTCGCCTCTTTGCAGGAGGAGCCCTTAAAATGTGCGGCCGGCACAAAAATCCTCGCAGCGGACGATACGGTGATGAATTTGGATCTGCTCAAGCGCATGTTAAAGGATACGGGCATACAGATCGATACGGCGACAAACGGGCAGGAGGCTCTCGCGCTTCTGGAGAGCAACACGTATCACATGATCCTGCTCGATCACATGATGCCGGTGCTCGACGGGATCGAAACACTCAGGCTGATCCGCGAGCGGAACCTTTGCGGCGGCAATGTACCGATCATCGTGCTCACGGCAAACGCGGTGTCGGGGGCAAAAGAGATGTATCTCGCAGCCGGCTTTCTCGATTACATTACAAAGCCGATCCTGCAGGAGCAGCTTTTTTCGCTCATGCGCAAATATCTTCCGAAGGAGCTTCTAATCTGTGGACATACTGCGGAAACCGTCATGGGGGAGCCGGGGCCTATTTCAGACAGCGGAAGCTTTTTAGAGCGGCTTCCGTTTCTTGACACACAGACGGGTATGCAGTATTGCTGCAACAGTGAAGATTTTTACAGGGAAATGCTGAAGTCCTACGTTGACAGCAAAAAGCTGGATGCGATCGAGGAGCAGTATCGTGAGGAGGACTGGGAAAACTACCGGATTTCCGTGCATGCATTAAAGAGTACATCCCTTTCCATCGGTGCGGTCAATATTTCCGAACAGGCAAAGCAGCTGGAATTTGCCGCCAAAGAGGACCGGATCGACTACATTCGGGAACACCATGAGATTGCCATGCTCGATTACGGGATACTCCTGGAAAAGCTGCGCGATGTGCTGGAAGGGAAGACCGATGCGCCGCAGCAGGCGGGACAGAACGAGGGACCGCATATTCTGGTCGTGGACGACGATCCGATGAACATCCGCATCGCCGAGAAAATGCTGGCCGAGCATTTCTGTGTGTTTAGCGCCAGATCCGGAATGGACGCGCTGGAAACGCTTACACATGAGCTGCCGGATCTGATCCTGCTCGACCTGCATATGCCGGAAATGGACGGCTTTGAGGTGATCAGACGATTGAAGGAGGATGCGCGCTACAGGGAAATCCCCGTACTGTTTCTGACCGCGGACAACGACCGCGACATGGAGGTCAGGGGCTTTCAGGAGGGCGCGATGGACTTTATCACGAAG
>CAMTZV010000347.1 GCA_947086625.1 uncultured bacterium
AAGCTGATGCTGGAGCCGACCGAGAAGACCGGAAAGTCCATTATCAAGCGCATCCCGTTTTTATCCGGTACAAATAAGAAATTAAAGATCGCTTTTATATATGGCAAAACACCGGAGTCTTCCGCGTGGACGTATGCCCATGAGTTGGGCCGGCTGCACATTGAGCAGGTGTTCGGAAATCAGATCGAGACGAGTGCCTACAATCATGCGGAATACCAGTTTTCCCCTATGGATGTTTTGGAGCAGGCAATCAAAGATAAAAACCAGATTATATTTACGACGATTCCTTACCTGAGTGCTGCGAGCCTAAAGGCGGCGGTGGCGCACCCGGAGGTCAAGATTTTAAACTGCTCCACAAACTCCACCTACAGCAGCATTCGCACCTACTACTGCCGGATGTACGAGACGAAGTTTTTGCTCGGATTGATTGCAGGCTCGCTCTCTGCGGAAAACCGCATCGGCTACATTGCGGATTATCCGATTTTCAGCACGATCTCCAACATCAACGCGTTTGCGCTCGGGGCGCGGATGGCAAACCCGCAGGCGCGTGTGCAGCTGCGCTGGTCTTCCTTAAAGGATGAGGAACATCCGGTGGAGCATCTCGACGCGCAGATCCGCTATGTTTCCGACCGGGATTTGATCGTGCCGGAGGGGGCTGACCGCCGATTCGGGCTTTACGAGCGCGTCGGTGAGGAGACGAACCGGATCGCGATGTCCGTCTGCAACTGGGGAAAATTTTACGAGCAGATTATACAGGGTATCAAAAAGGATACGTGGAAAACAGATACGAACGCCAATAAAAACCGCGCCATCAACTACTGGTGGGGGATGTCAGCGGGTGTGACGGAGCTGATCTGTTCCGGAAGGCTGCCGGTGGAGACAAAGCGTCTGGTCGATCTGATGACGAATCTGATCAAGCGCGGATGGTTCCGACCCTTTGACACGGAGCTAAAGGATAACAGGGGTGATCTGCGCCAGGAGGCGGACGGTCACATGAGCCACAGGCAGATCGCAAAGATGGACTGGCTGCTCGACAACGTGGACGGACGGATTCCGGCGTTCGACGAGCTGGAGGAGGATGCCCTCGGGCTGGTGCTGCTTCAGGGCGACCTCGCGCAGAAGGCGGAAGAAAAGAAGAAAGAAAAGAAGGAAGAGGCGCCAGCAGCGGGGGCAGCCCCCTGCGAGAGGGAGCAGTCATGAAGATATTGGCGTTGGCAGACGTGGAGTCGAAGGGGCTATGGGATTTTCTGGATAAGGACTATTTGCGAAGCGTAGATTTAATTCTTGCGGCGGGTGATTTAAAGCCTGACTATCTGGAATACCTTGCGCTCTATGCGCGGGCGGAAATTTTGTATGTGTACGGAAATCATGACCTGACCCGCGGCAGGCGCAGCCCGGGCGGCTGTATCTGCGTGGAGGACATGGTGTACGACTATAACGGTGTGCGGATTTTGGGGCTTGGCGGCAGCATCCGCTACAAGCCGGGCCCGAACCAGTACACCGAAAAGGAGATGGAAAAGCGCATCCGAAAGCTGCGCCGCCAGCTCAGGAAAAAAGGCGGCTTTGACATCCTCCTGACCCATTCGCCCGCCAGGGATCTGGGCGATGCGCCGGACCCTACGCACACCGGCTTTGCCTGCATGCGGGGACTCCTCGAGGAGTACGGCCCCAAATATATGGTGCACGGACACGTCCACCTGAACTACGGCCCCGGCAAGGAGCGGATTTTAACCTACGGCGATACCACAATCATCAATGCGTACGAGAAATATGAATTTGAGTTTTAAATCTATTTGGTCTGGAAAGTTATGTATATCGTTCATTTCCAACACATGTGCTGCCGCAGGCTGCGGCAACGTATATCAGTCCGGGCAGGAACAGCCATTTTCGCCAAAGACTGTTGAAAAACGCCGGCGCTTAGCGAGGTATTTTCGCGCTTAGCGTCCGTTGCGTTTTTCATCAAGTGGAAACGTGTCTTTGCGGAAGTGGCGTTCCGTGGCGGGCGTGATCGGATATGCCCGTATTTTTTATTGGAAAATCTCGATTTTCGTTGAAAAATGCGCCGCTTTCCATTATTATAGTAGTAATGTGCTTACATGCCCTTGTCAATCGAGGGTGATCGCGCAAACAACAAACAAATTCCGCGGATATTGCGGGATGAATGGAGGAAAAAGTATGTACCCGATCGTAAGAAAAGAGGTATTGGCTGACAAGATCTTCCTGATGGAGGTAAAGGCCGCACGCTGTGCAAAGGCGTGTCTGCCGGGTCAGTTTGTAATTGTAAAGACGGATGAAAAGGGCGAGCGCATCCCCCTGACAATCTGCGATTATGACAGAGAGGCGGGAACCGTCACCATCGTCATCCAGGCAGTCGGCGCGTCGACCGAGCGGATGCTGCGGGATCTGGAGACGCTCGAGGCGTTTCAGGATTTTGTAGGGCCTTTGGGCTGTCCGTCCGAGCTGTGCCGCGAGGAAAACCTCGAGGAGACGAAAAAGAAAAAGATCGTGTTTATCGCAGGCGGACTTGGCACCGCGCCGGTTTATCCGCAGGTGAAATGGCTGCACGAGCACGGGGTGGACGCGGATGTGATTATCGGTTCCCGCACAAAGGATCTGCTCTTCTACACGGATGAGATGAAAGCGGTGGCGAAAAATTGTTACATATGTACGGACGACGGCAGCTTCGGCTTCAAGGGCGTCGGGACCGCGCAGCTGCAGGCACTCTACGACGAGGGTGTGACGTACGACCAGTGCGTTGCCATCGGGCCGATGATTATGATGAAGTTTGTCTGCGTGCTGACGAAGGAGTTAAAGCTGCCTACGATCGTCTCCATGAATCCGATTATGGTGGACGGAACCGGAATGTGCGGCGCGTGCCGTCTCGTTGTCGGCGATCAGGTGAAGTTTGCCTGCGTGGACGGACCGGAGTTTGACGGGCATCTGGTCGATTTCGACCAGGCGATGCGCAGAATGCAGCAGTATAAGACGGAGGAAGGCCGTGCGAAGCTGGCGCTTACGGAGGGCGACACGCATCACGGCGGCTGCGGATATTGTGGAGGTGACAGGTAATGGAAGGAATGACAAAAGTACCGGTTCGTGAGCAGGACGCGAAGGTGCGTGCCACGAACTTTGAGGAAGTGTGCCTCGGCTATAACGAGGAGGAGGCAGTCGAGGAGGCAAAGCGCTGCTTAAACTGCAAAAATCCGGACTGCCTCTATAGTGACTGGCGAGGCGATTGCCCGGATATGAGTGAACAGCTATTTCTGGCCGATTTTTTCTCGCTCCAGGAATCGGAATAGGAGGCCACATGGAAATCCATAAACAGAACAACGGAAAACTGACGGAGGCGGATGCCGTGACTGTGGCGGGAATCTTGCTACGAG
>CAMTZV010000348.1 GCA_947086625.1 uncultured bacterium
TTTATGTTCGGGCTGTTCGGACTGATCGCCTACTTTTTTCCGATTTTTCTGTTTATCGGTACTGTGTTTATATTGTCCAATGGGAAAAACCGTGTTGCGGTGATCAAGGTGATTGCTGCAATTCTTTTTGTGTGCTTTCTCTGCCTGTTTCTGGAGCTGATCGCGGGCGTGACGGATGATTACTCACCGGTAAATTCCTATTTGAACAGCGTAAAGGATCACAACGGCGGGGGATTCTTCGGAGGTCTCTTTTCATGGCTGATCTGCCCGAACCTGGGCAGGATCAGTGCGTTTGTGATCGATTTTATCGTTCTGATCATCACGATGGTCGTGGTGACGGAGCGCTCCGCGTGGAAGCACGTGCAAAAAGGCGGAAGGCGCGTCTATGAGTCCGCAAGGGAGGGCAATGAACGCCGGAAGGTGATACAGGAGCAGCGCCGGGAGGAGCGGGAGCTGCGGCGCATGGAAAAGAAGGTGTCGGGCGTGTCGATCGACACGAAGCTGACGGCGGAGGGGGCGGCGCAGACGCCCTCGGAGGCAATGAAGGAGATCACGCCGGAGAGCTTTTCCGCGTCTGCTGCCAGACAGGCGGGGGCCGTTTTACCGTTTTTATCGAAAAAGGAAAAAACTGGGCCGGTTTTGACACCGGAGGCAAAATCGGACGTGCCGTTTTCGGTGTCTTCATCGGAGCCGGAGCCTGCGGTGACTGTGCAGCGTCAGGTGAGCCTGCAGCCGTTGGAGGCGGGGAAGACGGACGAGACCGAAAAAGAGGAGATGCCTGTCTTTTCGCCGGAGCTGGAAAAGCTGTTTGCGCGGTTGGATTCGGATTCGGAAGCGGAGCCGGCGCCCTCGGAGCCGTTTGCGGACGCGGGAAAGCCGGAGCCACTCACGCCTCCGGCAAAACAGGAGCCGCAGCCAAAAGAACCGTCTACTGCACAGCCCACGCCGCCGCTTTTTTCGGAGGCGGAGCTGCCTGTACCGCCCATTGCAGAGCCGGAGCCCGAGCCATTTGTGCCGCCCGCCGCAGAGCCGGCGCCCGAAGTGCCCGAGCCGTTTGAAATACTGGACGCGCAGCCGGAGCCGGAACCCTTCGTGCAGCCGGATTTGCCGCCCGCATCGGCGGTTCCCGTAAGGCCGGAGCCCGCGGCGCACACGCATGGCGGCGCACCGTCGCTCTCCGCGCGCAAGAAGGACGGCGTATCCGCGCAGGAGGAGGCTGACGCGATTGCCGCGGAGATCGAGCAGCGCGCCGAGGAAACGCATACATATGTCTACCCGCCGACTGATCTGCTGAAAAAGGGCGACCCGCGCCTGCAGGGCGACAGCAGACAGCACTTGCAGGAAACGGCGTTGAAGCTTCAGCAGACGCTAAGGAATTTCGGCGTGAACGTGACGATCCTGAACGTGAGCTGCGGGCCTACCGTGACCCGCTACGAGATTCAGCCGGAGACCGGCGTCAAGGTGAGCAAGATCGTGAATCTGACGGACGATATCAAGCTGAATCTTGCGGCGGCGGACATCCGCATGGAGGCGCCGATCCCGGGAAAGGCGGCGATCGGCATCGAGGTGCCGAACAAGGAGACGCGCCCGGTCATGCTGCGCGATCTGCTCGAGTCGGATGAGTTTCAGAACCATACGTCCCCGATTGCCTTTGCGGCGGGGCGTGATATCGGCGGACAGGTCATCATGGCGGATATCGCGAAGATGCCGCATCTGCTCATCGCGGGGGCGACCGGTTCCGGAAAATCGGTGTGTATCAACACCGTGATCATGTCCTTACTCTACCGGGCAGACCCGGAGGATGTAAAGCTGATTTTAATTGACCCGAAGGTGGTCGAGCTGTCCGTGTACAACGGCATTCCGCATCTGTTCATCCCGGTCGTGACCGATCCGAAAAAAGCGGCGGGCGCGTTAAACTGGGCGGTGGCCGAAATGATGGAGCGCTATCAGAAATTTGCGGAGTGCGGGGTACGTGATTTAAAGGGCTATAATGAAAAGATTGCAGGCATCGCGGATATCGAGGGGGCAGACAAGCCGAAAAAGCTGCCGCAGATCATTATCATCGTGGATGAGCTTGCAGATCTGATGATGGTGGCGCCGGGCGACGTGGAGGATGCGATCTGCCGTCTGGCACAGCTCGCGCGTGCCTGCGGCATTCATCTGATTATTGCAACCCAGCGTCCGTCCGTCAACGTCATCACCGGGCTGATCAAGGCGAACATGCCGAGCCGTATCGCATTTTCCGTGACCTCGGGTGTGGATTCGCGGACGATTCTGGACATGGTGGGCGCGGAAAAGCTGCTCGGAAAGGGCGACTGCCTGTTTTATCCGCAGGGGCTCAACAAGCCACTGCGCGTGCAGGGCGCATTTGTTTCCGATCAGGAGGTTGCAAGCGTTGTCGACTTTATAAAGGAAAGCTACGGACAGGCATCCTATGACACGTCCATCGAGGAGAAGATGAGCAGGATCTCCGAGAGCGGCGCATCCGGCGGCGCGGGCGCTGCATCCTCCGGCTCGGAGCCGGGCGGAAGGGACGCATACTTTGTGGACGCGGCAAAGCTGCTCATGGATAAGGACAAGGCGTCGATCGGTATGCTGCAGCGCTATTTTAAGATTGGATTTAACCGCGCGGCACGCATCATGGACCAGCTCGAGGAGGCCGGCGTGGTAGGGCCGGAGGAGGGCACGAAGCCGCGCCAGATCCTGATGAACCCGGAGACGTTTCAATCGCTGCTTGAGGACGGATCGTTTTAGTCCGTTTATAAAATAAGAAATTAAGATACGGAGGTAAGGCATGGCACAGATCATTGACGGGAAAAGAATCTCGCAGGAGATTAAGGACGAGCTGAAGAAGAAGGTCGCGGATTTAAAGGAGCGGGGCATCGAGGGCGCTCTGGCGGTGATCCAGGTGGGCGCGGATCCGGCATCCTCGGTCTATGTGCGCAATAAGAAGCGCGCGTGTGAGTACATCGGTATTCGCTCCGAGAGCTACGAGCTGCCGGAGGAGACATCGGAAGAGGAATTGCTCACACTTATTCAAAAATTAAATGAGGATTCAAAAATTAATGGCATTTTGTGCCAGCTTCCGGTGCCCGCGCACATGGATGAAAACAAGATCATCCGCGCGATCGCGCCGGGAAAGGATGTGGACGGCTTCCATGTTCAGTCTGTCGGAGCGCTCGTAGTCGGGCAGCCCGGCTTTGTTTCCTGTACGCCGGCGGGCGTTATCCAGCTTTTGAAGCGCTCCGGCATTGACATAGCAGGCAAACGCTGCGTTGTCGTGGGCAGAAGCAATATCGTCGGAAAGCCGATGGCGCTTCTGATGCTCAGGGAGAACGCGACGGTGACCGTCTGCCATTCAAAGACCGCGGATTTAAAGG
>CAMTZV010000349.1 GCA_947086625.1 uncultured bacterium
GATCCAGTCCGCTCCGTTGCGGATCAGCCATGCGATGTGCCCGTGCGCGAGCTTTGCCGGGTAGCACTCGGACTCGCTCGGGATGGATTCGATGCCCATCTCGTAAATTTCCCGGGTGGACTGGGGGCTTAGCATGACGCGAAAGCCGAGCGCCTTAAAAAACGTCGCCCAGAACGGGAAGTTTTCATAGAAGTTCAGCACCCGCGGGATGCCAACGGTGCCGCGCTTCGCCTCCGATTTTTCAAGGGGTTCATAGTCAAATAAAATCCTGTTTTTATATTCAAAAAGGTTCGGGATGCGCTCCCTGTTCTTCTCCTTGCCAAGCCCGCGCTCGCAGCGGTTTCCCGTGACAAAGCGCCGGTCGCCGTCAAAGCGGTTGATCGTCAGAAGACAGTGATTCGTGCAGCCCTGGCAGCGCGCGAGCTTCGTGTCGTACTTCATCGCGAGAATCTCCTCCATCGAGAGCATGGAGGAGGGCTGATCGCCGCCCGCGTGAAAACGCTCCCTTGCGATGAGCGCCGCGCCGAAGGCACCCATGATGCCCGCGATGTCGGGGCGCACGGCATGGACGCCTGCGATGCGCTCGAAGCTTCGCAGCACGGCGTTGTTGTAGAATGTGCCGCCCTGCACGACGATGTGGCTTCCGAGCTGCGAGGGGTCGGAGAGCTTGATGACCTTAAAGAGCGCGTTTTTACCGACGGAATAGGCAAGTCCCGCGGAGATATCCGCGACGGACGCGCCGTCCTTCTGCGCCTGCTTCACCTTGGAATTCATGAACACGGTGCAGCGGGTGCCAAGGTCGATCGGGTGTTTGGCGAAAAGCGCCTCCTTTGCAAAATCCTCGACGCTGTAGTTTAAGGACTTTGCGAACGTTTCGATGAAGGAGCCGCAGCCGGAGGAGCACGCCTCGTTGAGCTGCACGCTGTCCACCGTGCGGTCCTTGATTTTGATGCACTTCATGTCCTGCCCGCCGATGTCGAGGATGCAGTCAACCTTCGGGTTAAAAAACGCGGCGGCGTAGTAGTGGGAGACCGTCTCAACCTCGCCCGCATCAAGCTGCAGGGCGGCCTTGATGAGCGCCTCGCCGTAGCCGGTCGAGCAGGAGAAGACGATGTGCGCCTCACGCGGCAGTGTCTGGTAGATTTCCCGGATGGAGCGGATTGCGGTGGCCAGCGGGCTGCCGTTGTTGTTGCTGTAAAAGGAGTATAACAGCTCGCCCTCCTCGCCGACGAGGGCCACCTTGGTCGTCGTGCTTCCGGCGTCGATGCCGAGGTAGCAGTTTCCGCGGTAGCCGGCAAGCGGCGCGGTCTGTACGTGATGTTTGCCGTGGCGCTCCATAAAGGCGTCGTATTCCGCGCGGGACGCAAAGAGCGGCTCCATGCGCGCCACCTCGAACTCCATGCGGATATCCCCTTTCAGGCGCGCCAGCAGCCCGTCCAGCGTCGTGGCGGCCTCCTCTTTATAGTTTAAGGCGGAGCCGATGGCCGCGAACAGGTGGGAGTTGTCCGGCGTGATGGCGTGTTCCCCGTCCAGCTTCAGCGTGCGGATAAACGCGGCCTTCAGCTCGGAGAGGAAGTGCAGCGGCCCGCCGAGAAACGCTACGTGCCCGCGGATGGGCTTGCCGCAGGCGAGCCCGCTGATCGTCTGGTTTACGACCGCCTGAAAAATGGAAGCGGCGAGATCCTCCTTTGACGCCCCCTCGTTGATGAGCGGCTGGATGTCGGTTTTGGCAAACACGCCGCAGCGCGCCGCGATCGGATAGATCGCCTTATAGTTTTTTGCGTACTCGTTTAAGCCCGCGGCGTCCGTCTGAACGAGGGATGAAGTATATGATTTTAGCATCCTCGCCGCCCAGCTCGATGGCAACGTCCGTCTGCGGGGCGTAGTGGGTCAGCGCGGTGGAGACGCTGATGACCTCCTGCACAAAGGGGATTTCCAGATGCTTCGCCAGCGTCAGCCCGCCGGAGCCGGTGATCATGGGTGCGACATCCAAAGGCCCCAGCGTTTCTTTTGCTTCCTGTAAGAGTGCGGTCAGCGTTTCGCGGATGTTTGCGTAGTGGCGCTTGTAATCCGCAAAGAGCAGCTCGTCCGCGCTGCTTAGCAGAGCGACCTTCACGGTCGTCGAGCCGATGTCAATTCCAAGCTTATAAAGATTTGTACTCATACGTTTCCTCATCCCTTTTCTATATAATCCCTTTTCTATCATTTCTTTTCTGTGGCAGCCGCCCGCCGCTGTGACGGACGGTTACCAACTATTTCCTATTAAAAAGCGTTTTGTGAAAATCCAAAACAAGGTACATTATATGACAGCTTCCGACAAAAAACAACACCCAAAATCTAAACTTTTTATAAAGAGTTTATGTGGACATTGACAAATCAGACCAGAATTTCTATACTGAATCGTAATACATAAAAGGAGATCACCATGAATTACCTGAATAAACTGGAACGAAAATTCGGCCGCTACGCCATACCAAACTTAAGCAAATGGCTCATCATCGGCTACGGGATCGGCTATCTGTGCTACTATGTGGAGATTTTTACCGCGCTGCCGATTCTGGAATTTCTGATGCTCGACCCGTCGAAGCTCTTGCACGGGCAAATCTGGCGGCTCGTGACGTGGGTGGTCATGCCGCCCTCCCTCTCGAACATCTTTTTCTATGTGATTATGATGATGCTGTACTACCAGCTCGGAAACGCGCTGGAGCGGACGTGGGGAACCTTCCGCTTTAATGCCTATATTTTCGGCGGCATGCTTTTTACCGTGATCGGTGTGCTGCTCACACATGTCGCGCTGCGTCTGATGGGGGTTCCCGAGGCGTTCAACATGGGCTATGCGGTGAGCACAAACTACATCAACCTCTCGATCTTCCTCGCGTTTGCGCTGTGCTACCCGGAGATGCAGCTCATGCTGTACTTCATTATCCCGGTGAAGATCAAGTGGCTGGCGGTGCTCTACGCCGTGATGATCGGGCTGAGCTTCGTGCAGACGAGCTGGACGGGGCGCATCATGATCGTGATGTCGCTCATGAATTTCCTGATCTTTTTCCTCTCGACGCGCGACTACCGGCGGGTGTCGCCCTCGGAGATCAAGCGCAAGCGGGATTTTCGGGCGCAGACGAGGCCGCCGCAGATGCGGCGCGCGGACGGGGCGCTCTACAAGCACAAGTGTGCCGTGTGCGGGCGCACGGATCTCGACGACCCGACGCTGGAGTTCCGGTTCTGCTCGAAGTGCGAGGGCAATTACGAGTATTGTCAGGAGCACCTCTTTACGCATGAGCATGTGAAGCACAGCTGAGATTTGGGTATAAAATATCAAAAAAACCTTGCAAAACCTCCTGCAATTTGGTATAATCCATCTGTTGTGAAAAAAGG
>CAMTZV010000350.1 GCA_947086625.1 uncultured bacterium
CGCGGAGCGCGGGACCGAAGTGGAGCGCCAGCTTGGGCTGCGAAGCGAGCCGGGAAACGGACAGGCGGTTCTGACCGAGAAGGAAAAAAAGCCAGCGGGCGGTTCAAACGCTCCGGCTGCGGAACAAAAAAAGAGCGGGGAAGTATCGGAAATTCCAGTGGAGAAGGCGCAGGCTGGCTGGCAGGGGATCTGCACGGTGGTCTGGCTCATCGGCGTGGCGGCGATGTGTGTCTATGGCGTGCATGATATCGTGCGCCTGTGCAGGCAGATCCGGGGCGCAAGTCTTGACCGTGATAACGTTTATCTGCTGGAGGGTATCGCATCGCCGTTTGTGGCAGGGATCGTCCGCCCTCGGATTTATCTGCCGTGCGCGCTGGCGGAGAGCGAGCGGGAATATGTGCTGCTCCACGAGAGGACGCATATCAAACGGGGCGATCCGATCTTTCGGGCGCTCGCCTACGCGGCGCTTATCGTGCACTGGTTTAATCCGCTCGTGTGGGTCGCGTTTTTTGTGAGTGGCAGGGATATGGAGATGTCCTGCGACGAGCTGGTGCTGCGAAAGCTCGGCACGCAGATCAAGCGCGAGTACTCAAATTCCCTGCTCGTGATGGCGCAGGGGAAGGGGCTGGTTACAAACATCTCGCTGGCGTTTGGCGAAGGAGATACGGGGAAGCGCATCAAAAATGTGCTGAACTATAAAAAGGCGACCGTGCAGGCAATCGCACTCGGTGCGCTCGTCGTTGCGCTCGCGCTCGTGGCGCTTGGGACAAATCCGACCGAGCAGGCGTCGGCGGAGGATTCCGGCGGACGTATCGGCAGGGATGCGGACGATCAGGCCCGGGAGGCGGCGCCCCGGACAGGTGCGGATGCGGATGCGGATCAGGCGGATGTGCTGACGATCGAGCTGCTCTGTCAGATTGCGGACGAAGGCGGGCTGGCGGACTGCGATTTTCGCAGGTTTTCAAATGCCGTCTACGATCCGCTCGGGGACGAGGCGCTGAACTATTATGAAAGCATTACGTTTGAAACCGGGTCGGGGGACGTTGTTCTGGACGCTTCCTATATGAAGGAGGATGTAAAGGATTCCGGAGAATATGCCGGGGTTCTGGATGCCGTCTATCTGACGAGAAAATCGGACGAGGAGGTGCTTTTGCTCTACAGCCGTGACTCGCGCTACGGCACGGGCACACCGCCGGGCGGCGCGGATATCGAGGCGTTTGTAGCCGCGGATTTTGATATTTTAAACGAGATTTCGTTTGAGCTTCCAAAGGGGCTGACGCTGGAGCCATACAGTGCGAATGTCGGCTATGGGGGCGGACGGCTGTTTTCACCGGACGTATACGAGGGGACCGAGTCCACGCCCTCGACGTGGATGGCCGCCGGCTCGGTCTCGCGTTTTGACGCGGAGCAGCTATTGGTATGGGAGGACGGGGAAATCACGGATGTTCACAGTTATCAGAACCATGCCGTGATTACCGGCAAGATTCAGTTTTACGATCCCGATGTAGTTGTGCCCGCACTGCTCGTCACGGAGGAATACGACCTTTACACCGCGCCGGAAATGTACGAGCTGGACGAAAAGGGTGTTTCCTATGAGCCTACAAGCAGCTACTGGTGTCTTTATGTCGCAAAGGAGGGCGCGCCCTACGGATATGTGGTCTCGCTGAACGAGAAAAACTTTACGGAGGACGACATGCTCTCCCTGGCAAAGACAATTCGGCTGACGGATGAAGAATCCGCGCCGCCGCGCGAAGCAGACGCCGCGGAGACGGATGGCACGGATGCGCCGGACAAACGGTCGTTCGTGGCACAGCTTTCGGTGCGCTCGATCTCGCGCAGCCTCCCGGGTATCGACCGCTACGTCGCGCCGGACGAGGCGTGGGAGGAGACGTACGGCGATACGCTGGTGTTTGCGGATGACTGCAAATATTTTATCAACGAGAGCAGCGAGAGCATGAGTCCGCACGAGGTAAACTTCGTGACGTTTGCGGAGGCGATTGACGAGGGCGACCCGGTATTAAACAAGCCGTGCGAGGCAGAGATTCAGGAAGATGGGCTCATCCACGCGATCACGCTTGTCAGCGGACGCTACCAAAACGGCGTGAGCTATGCGGCGATGGGGCCGTGGGGATTTTTTGAGGACACCGCGGCGCTCTACCCGGACTACGCGAAGGCGTTTCCGATCGTGCGCACGGAGACGGCTGACATCGCCTCCGCGCCGGGCGAGGAGACGATCGAGATCCGAAAAGGGCACAGGGACTCAGACGGGATCGACGGGGCGGATGTCATTTTCAGGGATCAGAAAGGGAATGTGCTCTACAGCGTGTCCGTTACAGATGAGGGCATGTGCCTGAAAAACATCTATGTGGGACGGATGGACGGCGCGGGAGATCCTTACATTCTCGAGGTTTCTCTGGAAAACCGCGATACGTACGGCGAGTATTCGTACTACGTCTACACGCTTGGAAGCGTGAACGGCACGTATGTGCAGACCACAGGCAGCCGCATCGAGTGGCAGAAGGACGGCCCGCTCGTCTACGACGCGGCGGAGATGAGTATTTTCTTCCACATGCTCGGGCACTATCTGGACGGCAGCCATCTGCTCGCCGGAACGGCGTGGAACGGGGACGGCGAGATGGAGATCCGCACGGAGCCGGTGTGCGACGCGGATTTGTTCACCTACAAGAATTTGAAGCCGCCGTGCTTTCCTGACCCCTATGAGGGGGCGGACGTGCGCTGACGGATGAGGATGAAAAATCGAGTGGGGGGGGAAGGTTTCCCCCCTACTCGCCGCGCGCCCCGTGCGCCGCCTTGGCGGCATATTCCTCTGTACGGGGCTGTGCACAAAAAAGCTCCAGCCGCCGGATGAAAAAAGCGGTTGGAGCCTAGTGTTTGTGTGTATGTCCTCACGTGGGCTTTCCGCCCGATGAAGATTGTCTATTTTTTGTTCTGATTGATCTCGATCATCTTCTGTGCGCGCACCTTCGAGGGAAGGCCAAACAGGGTGATAAAGCCCTGCGCGTCGTGGTGGTCGTACTGATCCCCGGTTGTGAAGCTCGCGAGCGATTCGCTGTAGAGCGAGTAGGGCGAGGTCGTGCCGGCTTTGGCGATCGTGCCCTTGTAGAGCTTAAACTTTACCTCTCCGGTCACGTACTTCTGCGTGGATTCGATGAACGCCTGCTGCGCCTCACGAAGCGGCGTAAACCATTTGCCCTCGTATACAACCTGTGCGAGGCGTTTTCCGATCTCAAGCTTTGCCGCCATTGTCTCGCGGTCGAGGATCAGCTCCTCTAACTGGTCATGTGCCTCCATGAGAATCGTTCCGCCGGGCGTCTCGTATACGCCGCGGCTCTTCATGCCGACCACGCGGTTTT
>CAMTZV010000351.1 GCA_947086625.1 uncultured bacterium
GATTGCCGCCGCCCTCCACGCCAACCTTAAATTTACTCATCCGATAGCCCTGCGCCACAAAGCCCTTCATCTCCTCCACGAGCTGCCCGTCCTCATAGGATGTCCAGCCGCCGCTCGCGTACACCGGGACTTTTGTCCGATTCCCGCCAAACAGCCGGAACAGCGGAAGCCCCGTGAGCTTTCCCTTCAGGTCCCAGAGCGCAATATCCACCGCACTGATCGCGCAGAAGGAAAGCCCCTTTCTCCCTACACCCCGCAAATACTGCACAAG
This sequence comes from uncultured bacterium, assembly GCA_947086625.1. GTDB lineage: Bacteria > Bacillota > Clostridia > Lachnospirales > Lachnospiraceae > W0P33-017. The sequence continues at coordinate 272 of CAMTZV010000351.1, forward strand.
GTCCTGCCAGATCACCTCCGTCTCAAACGGGCTTTTCCCAATCAGTCTCGGCGCGATATCCGTATCGATCATCACCTTTGCCGCCTGCCCGCCGACCTCGTTATAGGTCACGCCGAAGCCCGTCAGCCCCTGACCGGTCGTCAAAACGACGATCGTATAGCCGATCGACTCCACCTTCCTCGTCGCATCGGCAAGCCCTGCCCTGACCTCCTGCGACACCAGATAGCATTCTACCTTTGCAATTCTTTGAGCATTCATCTCATTCCTCCTCTGTTTAAGGTTTCGCCCGCTCGTCTCCTCTCACGGGCATGTCGTCGGGCAGCGCCCGCTCAAAAGCGACCGCAAAAGCTCCCCGAGCTCCTTTACGGTCACGCGCGCATATTCCGGGCATCCATCCGCGCTCGCAGCGACTTCACCCGCCGCACACTGATCCTGTCGTTTTCTGTCACCCGCCCGCACAGAAGCGGGGAAGCAGCGTCGTAGAGTCCGCAATTTCGAAGCACACGCGCTCGGCTGTCGTTCGCATAGCAGTACAGGCACCCGTTTTTACATGTATGATACGTGCCGACCTCCACGCTCTCGATACAGCCGCACATCTCTCGCTGATTTTTGTCCTTTCCGGCCCGAATGCGGTATCCGACCAGCTGCTCGATAAGCGCCTGATCGATGCAGCAGCTGTGCCCGATCCCGCAAGACGACAGATCGATCGTTTCCGCACACGTCTTAACCGCAATGCCATGCGCTCCCGCGATGTCCGCAAGCATCCCCACAAATGCGGTCAGTGCATCCTCCGCCGGAAAAAAAGGATGCAGCGCTTCCATGCTCTTTTTGTTTTTTGCATAAAGATCGACAAAGCTGATGACGCACTGCTTTGTATAGCCGTCAAGCGCTCCGGCAATCTGTTCAAACGCCCTCACATGATACGCCGGGGTGTATGTCTCCGTAAAAAGGATCGGGTCATAGCGCCAGATCACCCGCCCTTTTCCGATCATTCGGGATAATTCCCGAAAAACGGGAAGCATCCGCACTTTCTTGTCCGGAATGTGCGGCTCGATATCGCTTCCGAAGCCGGTCAGCGTAAACTGAAAATAGTATTGATAGCCGTTTAACAGATCCAGTCCATCCAGCATTGGCTCCGGGTTTTTCGTCCAGAAAACGATGCAGTCCACCACCTCCGGCGCCAGGCTGATCTCACTGATCTGATGCGCATTCATCGGATTGCGCACATACAGATACCCCTCCTTTATTCTGTTGAAAAACCACTCCGAATAGTAATTCGGGATATCCGTCCTGCGGCTTGCGCTTACAATCACAATAGCATGTCTCCTTTGAATCCGCGGCAGACGCCCCCACCTCGCCGGGGCGGACTCTGCAAAGTCCCGGGCTGAACTATAACCCTTCCTTCTAAAGTTTAATAAATTATACACCACCGGCGCTTCGATCACAACCCAATCTGTGCTATAATGGCATATAAAAGACGAACAGCTCCTTACTATTCATTGCTCGGGAGACGCTCATAAGCAAAAGCCCCGCTGTAGCCAGCGGGGTTTTGCTCTCTGTCCTCTCATCACGAAAAAACTGTGTGCTGCCGACGGTAGGTGTCGTTGTCCTTCTCGCTCAGCTCGCTTTCTACCTTTGCAAGCTCCTGCTCCAGCCTTCTGACGTCCTCCTCCTTTCCGGCCGCCGCGCGGATCTGCTGCTCAAGCTTTTGCTTTTTCTCCTTCAGCTGACGGATCTCGCGCTCTGTCTCATCCGTATTTGCGCTGCATTTCTCCGCGGGCCCTCCCGCCGGGCTTTTGCCCGCGTCCTTTTTGTCCGCTTCCGGCTCTCCCGCGCGCCCGGGCCTTTTCGGATCGTCATAAAAGATCCTTCGTGCGCCGTTTTCGTCCTGCCCCACCCGGTACAATCCCGTGGGCTTTTCACCGGACGCCCTGCCGCTGACATACGCGTCCTGCGCCTTCGCGTCCCTGTCAGGCTCCTTTGCGCCCTCGCTCTTTTTTGCCCCTTGCGTCCTCTGCACGTCATATGGCACATAAGCGCCGCCTTGAATTTTCATTGACATAGATCTGCCTCCTTCATTTTTTTCGTCGGGCCTTTCTCCTGCCCTCCATAGCTTTCTTCGGCCACATCGGACAGCGGATCCATCTATTTGCAGCGAGATGACCCCCGGCTGCCGCAAAATGGAGTGGCAAAGCGGGGCGCGTGCTGCGCCAGCAGCAAATTTCCTCGCGCAGGCGTGTGCAATCGAGTAGAGAAAATTTATCTTCCCTGCTCGACGCGCGCCCCGTGCGCCGCTTCTGCGGCATATTTCTTCTGCACGGGGCTGCGCATAAAAAGAAGGCAGAGGAAAGCTCCCCTGCCCGACTGTTTTACCAGTGAAACAAATTTTTAAAGAAATCCCGGATGCCCTGAAAGATCTTTGCTAAAAATCCCTGCGCATCGTCTGAGTTTTTGATCTGGTCGTAGAGCGATTTCGCCTGATCGATAAGCGAGTTCACATCGATGTCCAGCTTGCTGATCTTGACTAAAACGTCCGTCAGCTCGTTTTTCTCCTCGTCCGTCATGGAAAAGCTGTATTTCTCCAGCGCATCGTCGATGCAGCTGCGAATACTCTGCTCGTCCTTGAGTCCGCCCTCGAGCACCTTCTGCTTCACATACGCGATAAACTCCTCCACCTCGCCGTCGTCAGCGCCCGTGATGATATCCGAGAGCTCTCCGGTCACAACGATCTCATTCATCGCCGCGTCCAGACTCTCCTCGTCCACCGGCTCCCCTGTCATCTCGGCATAAGCCTTCATCGCGCCGATGAGCGCCGCCGTACCGGAGATCGGGCTCGGCCCTGCCACGATAACATCCGCATCCTTTAAGCCCGCGGTCGCAAGTGCGTTTTTGTACATGCCGACCGTACAGTAATTGATGTTCTTTGTGGAAATGTTTAAACCGCTGCCCTTATCCCTCTTCACGATCACGACTGATGAGAGCGCGCGCGTGCCGATCTTGTCGGCGGAGAGATACGCATCCAGATACTGGTGCTCCTCCTGGTTTGTGATGTACACGACGTTGT
>CAMTZV010000352.1 GCA_947086625.1 uncultured bacterium
CTCGATGCGAACGCCTGCATCCGTGATTTCCTTAATCTCCCGGTCGAGCACCTCGTCCGGCAGACGGTAGGCAGGGATGCCGTAACAGCACTGGCCGCCGGGCTTTTCGTTTTTCTCGAAAACGGTCACGTCATGCCCCTTTTTCGCCAGATAATACGCCGCCGTCAGCCCCGAAGGCCCCGCGCCGATGACCGCCGCCCTCTTTCCGGTGGGCGATTCCTTTCGGCTTCTCTCCCGCCACGCGCCGGCATCAGACACCGCCGCCGCGCGCTTCAGCCTGCAGATCGAAACCGGCTCGCCAAGCGCGCCACGCTTACATTCGCCCTCGCACGCATGGCTGCAGATGCTTCCGAGCGTCTCCGGAAACGGAACCTTCTCGCGGACGACCGCCGTGGCCTTCTCGAACTCGCCGTTTTTTATGTGGCGGATATAGCGCGGGATATCGATGTGCGCCGGGCAGGTGCTCCTGCACGGGACGATGTTCTGCGCGTAGGAGCGCTCCTCCTTCATGATTTTTAAGGAGTCAACGATGGAGCCGGTCGGGCAGACCTCGATACACGCCCCGCAGAAACGGCACCCGGCCTCGGCAAGCGACTTCCCGTCGGGAACGCCCGCGCGGATTCCCGCGTCCGTCCTGATGTAGTCCAAAACCTTAACGCCCCTTAAATCCTGGCACGCACGGATGCATCGGCCGCACCGCACGCACCGCGTAAACAGGTGCGAAATCAGCGGATTGCTGTCGTCGTTCGCAACGCTTCTCGCCTTTTTGCGCCAGCGCTCCGGGCTCACGCCCATGTACTGGTACATCGACTGCAGCTCGCACTTCCCGTATTTGGGACAGCCGGTGCAGTCGGCGGGGTGCGTCGCTAAAATCAGCTCCATCGCGGCTTTCCGCACCGCATCCGCTTTCGGCCCGTTGACCGAAATTTTCATTCCCTCTTCTGCCCTCGTCATGCACGAGGGTACGGGTTCCTCCGTACCCTCGATTTCTACGGAGCACAGACGGCAGCCGCCCTTTGCCTCCAGATCGGGATGGCTGCACAGATGCGGAATGAAATGGTTCGCCGCGAGCGCCGCCTCTAAAATGGACTGGCCCTCCCGCGCCTCAATCTCTTTTCCGTCAATCGTAATTTTCATCTGTTCTTCCTCGTCTCAAATCAATATTCAAAGTCGTCCAGGCTGGCGGCTGCGTTTTCACCCGCGATGCGCCCGCTGTTTAAGCAGAAGCCCATCGTATTGCCCGAGAGGATAAACGGATAGCTGTCGCCGAAAATGTTGCACGCGTCCGTGCCGACGCAGTAGAGGCCGGGAATGACCTTTGCCTCCGCCGTGAGCACCTCGGTCTTGTGGTTGATCTTCACGCCGCCGAGCGAGCCGTACGCGCCCACGTTCTGGCGGCAGCAGTAGAACGGCGCTTTCGCGATGGGCTGCATGTAATTGCGGTCCTTCTCGAAAATCTCGTCGAACCCGGCGTCGCACATGTCGTTGTACTCCTCCACCTGCGCCACGAGGCCATCCACATCGATGCCCGCCTGCTCGGCAAGCTCCTCGATCGTGTCCGCCTGCGCAATCGGCTCGTAGCCGTCCGCAAGGTCTCTCTCCCACTGCTCGTCGAAGTGGTCGTACAGATCGTGCGGGTGTACGTGCGATACAATGTCCGGGCCTTGCTTTTTGTATTTTTTCAGCAGCTTGCTGTCAAAAATCGCGTAGGCCACCTTGCCGGGCTGCGCCGTGATCGCGTTTCCGGTAAACGTCGTGTTTCCGATCTGATCCTCCGGCATGAAGCGGTCGCCGTTTCTGTTTACCCACAGGCACGGCTGGCGGAACGCGCCGTCCAAAATAAAATGGTTCATGTTGTCGGGAAGCTGGTACATCAGCTCCATGATGCACGGCTCCTTTCCCGCGCCCGCTTCCCAGCACATCTTCAGGCCGTCGCCCTTCATGCCCGGAATCGCAAAATTGTGGATCGTTTTGCCGAATTCGTACTCCGTCTCCTCCGCGATCATCTTCGGGTTGTCCCCGAAGCCTCCGGTCGCGACGATAACCGCGGACGCCCTGCACGCGATCTCCTCACCGTCCTTATCCTTCGCGAGTACGCCGACTGCTTTCCCGTCCTCCATGATGATTTTATGTACCGGCGTCTCGAGCATAAACTCCACGCCGAGCTCCTTCGCGCGCTCGGTCATCTTCTTTGTCATGGCAGTCGCCGCGCGCGGCCCCGGGATGCCGCCGCCCTCGGGCTTTACGACATGCCACGTGAACTCACCATCCGCATACGGCCTTGTCGCCTCCGGCGCACTGAATGCGCGCTGCACGCCGACAAACTCCACGCCCATGTCGCACAGCCAGTCGATCGTGTCGCCGGATTTGTAGTAGTAATCCCGCACCATGCGCGCGTCCACGCGGTAGTGGGTGAAGTGCATGTGCTTGCGGAACGCCTCGCCCGGCGTCAGTGACACCATATGCTCCCTCTGGATTCTCGAGCCAACGCCCAAAGGCCCCATGCCCATGTTCGCCGCGCCGCCCGTCGTGTTTGACTTCTCAAACGTCACGACGCGCACGCCGTTTTCCGCCGCCGCGATGCTCGCCGCAAGGCCGGAGAGGCCCGCCGCAACGACCGCTACATCTGTTTCCATTTTTTTCATGTATCGATTCCTCCTGTTTCACGTTTTGTATGTATACCTGTAACTGTGTTTCCTCTATTCACACGATTATTCACACGATCCCCTGAAACTGCTTCTGCGTGTATTTTTTGATTTTTTCCTGCACGAGCTCGCGGTTTTTCGGATTTCCAAAGAAGCCGCCCTGCGTCTCCCCGATCTCCTCTAAATGCTTTGCCCGTCCTTCCACCGTCGTGCGGTCTTTTAAGAGGCCGTCCTTCTGAATCACAAATTTCCATTTGCCGTCCGCCGTCTGCTCGAGGGTTCCGCCTGCCCCGCACACCTGGCACTCGATCGGGTAGTGAAGGCCGTCCCACTGCGGCTCGCCCAGCACGAGCGCGTTGGAATGGCAGTTCGGGCACCAGCCCATGTCCTCGTCCCCGAGCCATTTCCGCTCTTCTGCGGGAGTTGCGACTGCCTGCATGATGTTCTCGCCCATCTTTTTTGCCCGCGCCATCAGCGCATCGTCCAAAAGGCACTGTGCATTGCCCGGCACGCGCGTCGCGAGTATCATATCCACCACCTTCATGTCCGTGGTGAACATCGTCGCCTGCATGCCCTCGAGCGCCATCGACTGCCATGCCCGCGTGGAGCCTCCGACCGAGATGAGCCCCGCGATTCTGTCCTTATGCTCGATCGCCCCGATCGTCTCGAGAAACGCCGTCTCGTAGCTTA
>CAMTZV010000353.1 GCA_947086625.1 uncultured bacterium
AGCTCAGGAGGTTTTCACACATGGACACCCGTATCATTGACTTGCACGTGCACTCAAACGCATCCGACGGCACCTTCACACCGACACAGCTTGTAGAGGAAGCGAAAAAAGCCGGGCTTTGCGCCTTCGCCCTCACCGACCACGACACGACGGACGGCGTCGCGGAGGCGAAAAGGGCCGCGGAGGCAGCCGGCATCGAGCTGGTGCCCGGCGTGGAATTGTCCACCGAATATGAAGGAAAAGAGATTCATGTTCTCGGGCTTTACATTGATATCACAAATGAAGCGCTTCAAAAGCACATGGCAGATTTCCGCGACTCGCGGGACAACCGCAACGTCTACATGCTTGAAAAGCTGCGCGCCGAGGGCTTTGACATCACACAGGAGGCCCTGGAAGCCATGTTCCCCGACGCGGTCATCACCCGCGCCCACGTCGCGCGCTATCTGCTGGACAAAGGGTATATCCCGGACATCAAAACCGCCTTTTCGGAGTACATCGGCGAGGGCTGCCGCTGCTATGTCGAGCGCCCCAAGGTCACGCCGATGGACGCGGTCGACTACATTTTGGAGGCGGGCGGAACGCCCGTGCTGGCACATCCCGTCGTGTACCGCATGGAGCGCCCGCAGCTGAAAAAAATGATCGCGGAGATGAAGGCCCACGGCCTTGTCGGCATGGAGGCGGTCTACTCCGAGAACACCCCCGCCGACGAGCAGGACTACAGGGCGCTCGCGCGCGAGCAGGGGCTTCTGATCACCGGCGGATCCGATTTTCACGGCGAAAACAAGCCCGATATCCGGCTTGGGAAGGGGCGCGGCGGCCTGTATATCCCCTACTCCTTTTTGGAGGAGATCAAAAAGGCGCGCAGCTGACGCTCCCTCACACACAAAACCGCTCGATCACCTCCGCGATCGCGTCCTCGTTGTTGCCCCGCGCACTCACGTAGTCCGCGGCTTCCTTTGCGGCGGGGCTGGCGTTTTGAACCGCAACGCCAAGCCCGGCCGCTTTTATCATCTCGATATCGTTCGCCTCATCGCCCACCGCGATCGTGTCCTCGCCCTTCACGCCGAGATAGTCCGTCAGAAACGCGATGCCGGTCTGCTTGGACACCCCTTCCGCGACGACCTCCAGATACATCGCGTTGGAAAATGTCAGCCTGCACCTTCCCTTTGCCCACGGCTCAAGCCGCTTCGCAAAGCGCGCCAGACGGTCGTGGTCGTGCAGGTCGATGACGATCGCCTTGTTCGGGTCGCGCGTCAGGTATTCCAGCACATCCGCGCGCGGGCATCCCGGGAGGTTTGTGTTCCGCTCGTAAAAATCAAGCTCCTCGGTGCGCGCACGCGCCAAAATCTCACCGTTCTGGTACGTCTGCACGTAAAACCCTTCGTCCCACGCAAAGTGAAACAGCTCCCGCACCGTCTCAAGCGAAATCCGCTCGTCCAGAAGCGCGGCTTTCTGATAACAGTCGTAGACGTGTCCGCCGTTGTAGGAGACGATATAGCACCCTGCGCCGTTTAAGCCAAGCTCCCCGCTGATCTTGTAAGCGCTCTCAAACGGCCGTCCCGTTGCGATCACAAAGGAATGGCCCGCCGCGGTCATCGCCCGGATTGCCGCGCGGTTGCCGTCCGAGATCTGCTTGTCATCCGTGAGCAGCGTTCCGTCCAGATCGGAAAAAAGAATCTTTTTCATATCATCCCTCGTCTTTCACAGGCTCCGCGGGAATAAACACCCGCTCCTTAAAAATCGTCTCCTCCGTCGGCAGCGACGCGGCCGCATCCGCGCAAAACCGCTCCTGCGAATTGACAAGCACCTTGCCGCGCTTGTCCGGCTTGATGTACGCGCCGTCCGGCATGAGCAGATGCGCCTTCGTGTTGTCCTCCAGCTCGACGTTTAAGATATGCCGCACCTTTTTTTGCAGTCCGCGGTCAAGCACCGGGAAAATGATCTCCACGCGCCGGTCGAGGTTTCGCGGCATCCAGTCCGCACTTCCCATGTAATACTCCTCGCTGCCGTTGTTGTAGAAATAGAAAATGCGGCTGTGCTCCAGGAAGTTCCCGACAATGGAGCGCACGCGTATATTTTCGCTGACGTCGGTCAGTCCGGCCTTCAGGCAGCAGATGCCGCGCACGATGAGGTCGATCTGCACGCCTGCAGCGCTCGCCTCGTAGAGCGCCGCGATGATCTCGGCGTCGCACAGGGAATTCATCTTCGCCTGGATGCGCGCCTCCTTGCCGTCTAAGGCATGACGCGTCTCACGCCGGATCAGCTTTAAAAATTTCTTCCGCAGCCAGATGGGCGCAACGACCAGATGGTTCCAGCTCAAGGGCTCGGAGTAGCCGGAAAGCATGTTGAACACTGCCGTCGCATCCTCCCCGATCGCCTCCGCGCACGTAAAAATGCCGCAGTCGGTGTAGAGCTTCGCCGTGGAATCGTTGTAGTTTCCTGTGCCAAGGTGCACGTAACGGCAGATGCCGTCCTCCTCCTTTCGCACGACGAGCGCGATCTTGCTGTGGGTCTTTAAGCCGACCAGCCCGTAGATGACGTGGCAGCCCGCCTTCTCCAGCTTTTTCGCCCAGACGATGTTGTGCTCCTCGTCAAAGCGCGCCTTCAGCTCGACCAGCACCGTGACCTGCTTGCCGTTCTCCGCCGCATGTGCCAGCGACGCGATGATCGGCGAATTGCCGCTCACGCGGTAGAGCGTCTGCTTGATGGCGAGCACGTCGGGATCACAGGCTGCCTGCCGGATAAAATCGACAACCGGCTGAAAGCTCTGGTACGGATGATGAAGCAGAATATCCCCTTTTTTGATTGCGTCGAAAATATTCGTCTCACCGATCAGCTCCGGCGCCTTTACCGGATGATAAGGCGCATAACGCAACTCGTCCCTGCCCTCTAAGCCATAGAGCTTCATCAGGAACGTCAGATCGAGCGGGCCGTTGATCTTGAACACGTCCTCGCCCGCAGTCTCAAGCTCCTTTTTCAAAATACCAAGAAGCTCCTTGTCGACGCCGTCATCCACCTCAAGTCTTATGACCTCGCCCCACTGGCGTTTCTTGAGCTGCTTTTCGATCTCCTTTAACAGATCGTTCGCCTCGTCCTCGTCGATCGGAAGGTCGGCGTTTCGCATGATCCGGTAGGGGGATGTGCAGAGCACCTCGTAATTTGAAAAAAGGCTTCCGATCTGGTGCATGATAAGCTGCTCCAGGAGCACGAACACACGCTGTCCCTCATCATCCGCCGGAAGCGGGATCAGCCGGGGCAAAACGGACGGGACCTGAACCGTCGCAAACACGTTCTCCTTCTCCTTGTTGCGGATGAGCGCGGCGATATTT